>NZ_JADWMP020000029.1:0-63281 GCF_015767295.1 Shewanella sp. DW31 | reverse complement strand
GGATAACGGATAACGGATAACGGATAACGGATAACGGATAACGGATAACGGATAACGGATAACGGATAACGGATAACTCAAGGAAGAGCGCTGCGCTGTTAGAGCGTGACTTCGTCACTGCTAGTATCAAGATAATCCTTACTGCTTACTTATCCCGTCTATCACCAATCACTTTGGCGGGGTTGCCAGCCACTATCGCCCAGTCGGGTACATCTTTCGTCACTATGCTGCCCATGCCGACCACGGCGTGATCGCCAATGGTCACACCATCTACTATGCCTGCCTGAGCGCCAATCCACACATCTTGGCCAATAACAATGCCTTTGGAGTTGGCAGCTTGTTGATAGATGGGCGTATCTGGCGCCATGCCATGGTTGAAGGCGTAAAGGGTGACATTATTGGCGATGCGGGTCTGGCTACCAATTTGAATACCCACTCTACCGCCATCGAAGGAGCAGCCATGATTAATCGCCACTTCGTCCCCTAGTGTGATAGGCCCATGTAAGAAACAGTCGGCGGCGATCATGCAGCGATTACCCATGCGGATATCACGATTGGGTTCGGCGAATAACTGCGCCTCGGGGGCGATAAAGCATTGCTCGCCGATAGTTACCGTTTCGAGGGCGCAAAGTCTTGCTTGAATATCATCCTGCCAAGGTTTTGCCCAGACTAAATGTTTCTCTTTTAAAGAAAAATACAGCCACGGCATCCAAGAGAGACGCTTTTTATGCTGGCTTTGATAATCAGGTTTTGATGTAGGCGTTGGCGCAGACATTTAGCCACATTTCCCCGGTTTGAGTTCCAATACTAAGATATATTCTTGGTCATTATCATCGACCGCCATGTGCCAGAATACATCTAAATCATAGAGGGCGACTTGATATAATTTAGGATCGTCCTTGGCTTTTTTGTAGGCGGGGCGCGGATCTTGGCCGAGCACACCGCGGATAAGTACGGCTAAATCTGTGTAGGTTTCCTGCTCGGCGTAATGCTCAATCTGTGTCTTGGCATGGTCAGAATACACCACTGAAATCAGTTTAGGGGCGTCTTGAGCAATACCGCCCACTGCATCGGTAATTGAATCCGAGAAAGGAATGTAAGGCTTAATATCGATAATGGGCGTGCCATCGAGCAGATCCATACCAGAAATTTCAAGGCACACTTTGCCCTTGCGTTGCACTACGCCGTGGAGTTTAACAACCGATTGGCCTATACCATTGGGGCGAAAAGTGGAGCGAGTTGCGAACACGCCGAGTTTTTCATTGCCGCCTAAACGCGGCGGGCGCACTGTGGTTTTCCAACCTTGGGCAAGATTCTCATGGAAGCAAAACAGTAACCAGAGATGTGAATATTGCTCTATGCCACGCACCGCATCGATATGATTCACATGGGGTTCGAGTTCGACATAACCACGCGCTTCAACAAGTCCGGGTTGTCTTGGAATGCCAAATTTTTGTTTATAGGGTGTGCGGCATGTTGCCACTGCGATAATTTGGTTGGTAAATGTCATGCAAAAAATTACCTAAAGGGTAAGTATAACAACCGCCTAAGTTCATCATTCTAAGCTCATTATTAAGGCCCATCTTTGTGTGCTAATAATGCAGCGTTGGTCATGAAGCGTTAGCCATTAAGCGGTTGATAGGGGCAATCTTAGAACACTATAGGATCACGCCGCGAGCAGTATGCTTAATATGCGTGAGGCTTACTCTGTTGTAGCCGTTTTTACTGCTTGACCAACGCATAATGCACGGCTGATACAACCTTGGGCAGCTTCTTCAAATATGACACATTGCTTGATGATAATGCCGTTAGCCCCTTTATCTGCTGCATTGCGACGGGCTTCGGTTCTGGCGTCGGCAAGTGATGCGGGCGCACCGTTGGTATCGGCCTGACAGGACTCACCTTCGACCAATCCTTTTAATTCATAATGGCCTTTCGGTAAGGTATCGCCTTCATAAAGGATGACATCGGATGCCTTGAAATAGTCATTAATCGCCTCACTGTCCAAATTACTGTTAAAACTGTAGTCGCTTGCACAGGCACTGAGCAGGAGCACTAATGCACTTGAGAGGATAATTTTCATGGTTTGACCTGAGGTTGAGGAGAAAACTGCGCAGCCTCGGTAGGCTGCGCTGATGCGATATTATTATCTGAGTAAATTCTACCGCTTAAGGTACTTTTGATAAAGCTGCTGATGGCGATTATTCAGATCTATCTGCCGTCCTTCAATCCAGATAGCCTCAATTTTATTGGTCATAGGGTCGAGAATGTCCCCCTCGGACAGCACGACACTGCCTTGGTATCCCACCGCTATCGCACCTAAATCTTCCACACCTAACAGTTTTGCGGCATCTAAGGTGATGGATTTCAGTGCTTGTTCAGGCGTTAAACCATAGGCGGCGCTGTAACCTGCGGCGTAGGGGAGGTTACGGCTATTCCAGTCCGATGAGAACCCAAGGGCGAAGGGAATACCTGCATTGGCGAGTAAAGATGGGATCTTAAAGGGTAAATCGACTGGCTCATCTTTACGTTTAGGCAGACTCAAGGTATGAGGGTAAATGACCCCAGCTTTAACTTCCCTTAGGCTTGAGTCCAAACGCCATGCATCGTATCCGCCGACAATTACCAGTTTGAATTGGTATTTTTTCGTCAAGGCGATCACTTGCTCAATTTGGCCAACACTGTCGGCATGTGCAAACAGTGTCGCTTTGCCTTGGTATAGCGGCAACATGGCATGCCAGCGCAGGTTGTTGGTCGCGGACTGCGGATCTTCATCCTGGTTTTTGTCTTTACCGTTGGCCTTATCACTTAAGAAATAGCGATAGCCATCTTCAAAGGCGATATTGAGCTTGTCGATTGCCTGCTGATTTTTCTCGATGGCCTTGGCTTTCTCTTTTTCATCTTCTGGCATGCGTTTGATTTGCGGCCAATAGACATGGAACTGTCCAGCACTTGGCGTCAGCGCATCTTCAATCGTCCATGCATCGAGATCCACCAGTACTGATTGTCCAGCTAACCCATCACCGCTCGGGACGATTTGTGCGTGGGTAATGCCGTTGTAACGTATGGTCGGGATGAGCTCCGAATCCGGATTATAGGCTGTGGCCGTGCTGATCTGCGGATTGATATAACCTACCTCGGCGTTATCAACCGTTGGGCGGCTCATTTCAATTTCGACTAAGCCTAAACTGGTGTCTAGGGCGATTAAGCCCGGATATAAATGTTTACCGCTGGCATCGACGACTTGAGTGTCACTGATTTCTGCGGTTGCACTGTTGATTTGGCTGGTCAGTTGGGGCCCAACGGCCGTGATCTTGCCATTTTCAATTAAGACGTCTGTGTTGCTGAGCACGCCTTGACTGACTGTGTGCACAGTGGCGTTTTTAATCAGTACGCTGCGGCTTTGTTTAGGCGTAGGTACGATATCATTGGCCATAACTGGGGCCTGCGTGATGCAAATTGCGCCGAGTAGCGCCACAAACAAAACGGTTTTAGATAAATGTTGCATTATTTGGCTCCCTCATGAGCGTGGCCCCATGCTTGATAGTGGGTGTCGCAGTGCCACTGTGGCTCGTTGAGTGGCGTGACTTTTTCACCCGCTTTAGTTTGGTCATCACTGCTGAGAATTTTTTGGATAAGTGCGGCTCGCTCGTTCACCACAGCTTGCTGGGCAATTTGGTCTTGGTCGCGGTCAAAATAGCGTTTTCCTTCAACCCATGCCTGTGTCACTTTGGCGTAAATCGACAGTGGCTCTGCGTTCCACAACACGACATCGGCCATTTTTCCTGGAGTAAGTGAACCCACAAATTCATCGACTCTTAATTGCTTGGCCGGATTGATAGTGACCATGTTCCAAGCATCTTCCTTCGACATATTGCAATACATCATAGACTTAGCCGCTTCTTGGTTGAGTCTACGCTGCATTTCATAATCGTCTGAGTTAATGCTGGTGGTCACCCCCTTGTTTTGCATCAGGCACGCGTTTTGCGGAATCGCATCATACACCTCAAACTTATAGGCCCACCAATCGGCAAAGGTCGATGCGCCAGCACCATGGGCAGCCAGTTCACTCACCACTTTGTAACCTTCGAGCACATGGGTAAAGGTTTGTACTTTAAAGTGATAAGCCTCGGCTAAGCGGATAAACATCAGGATTTCTGACTGCACATAGGAATGAATGTGCACATCACGCTGCTGATTTAATACTTCGGCGACCGCCTGCAGACGATAACTTGGACGCGGAGCGACGGTTTTCTTTTTATCGCTGGAGCGCAGATTATCATAGGTTTTTAACGCCTTTTCATAGGCGATAGCAGCGTCGAAGGTTTCTTCAAATAACGCTTTTACTCCCATGCGAGTCTGGGGGAAGCGCTGAACAAATTTCTCACCCCAGTTACTCTGTTTGACGTTTTCACCTAAAGCAAATTTGATACTGGCGGGCGCGTTAACAAATTTGAGTTGTTCGGCTGGCTCGCCCCATTTCATTTTGATCAGTTGTGATTGGCCACCGATAGGGTTGGCGCTACCGTGGAGTAATTGCGCGCTGGTGACGCCGCCCGCTAAGGCGCGATAGATTGAAATATCGTCGGGATTAATAATATCGCCAATGCGTACTTCAGAGGTAACTGCGTCTGTTCCTTCGTTAGTACCGCCATTAATGGCGATATGCGAGTGTTCATCGACTATGCCGGCGGTGAGGTGTTTACCTGTTGCATCGAGGACTTGATAACCTGATGGTGTACTTAATTGTTGGCCAATTTTTTCGATGCGGCCATTGGCCATCAAGAGATCAGCATGTTCGAGAATGCCTTGCTTATCCGATGTCCACAGGGTGGCATTTTTGATGTGCAGCTTCTCCACCTTAGGTGCTTCGCTCAGTCCGTAAGCAACGTTAGGGAAGGTGAGGTGACTCACTAGGCTCGTGTTGGCTTCATTCTTGGGAGCATGATTGCTTGCTTGGTCTGCTTTTTTGAGCTTTGCAGTTTGAGTCATAGCGACACCGGCAACATTTGTAGTGCGACTTTTTGCATCGACCATACGACCTTGAATGCCGTCATCGGCCATCCACAGCGTAAAGCGGCTAAGGCCATTAATGCCTGCGGCGCTCAAATCGGCAGTAAAGCTCAATCTCCCGTTATCATCTAACTTAAGTTGAGTGAGTAAGATACTTTGTTCGCCACTGCTTAAATTGCCTTGGATGTTGGGTTTATCACTTTTACTTTCATCATGTAGCGATAAATCTAGCGTGAGGTTATTGAGGCTTAATTGGTAATCTCCCAGTAATCGTGCTTGGGGAAGTGAGCGCAGACTTTGCTCCTGACCTTGCAACCAAACACTGTAGATCTGGCCATCTTTAAAGATATTGCCTTTAGTGATAACAAAGTCAGCCATATAACCGGGCGCGAGTTTACCGGTAAAGTCGGCGGTGCCTGTCATCTCTGCGGCTTGGGTGGTGAGTGCCGCGAGAGCGTTTTCTTCACTTAAACCTTGGGCAATGGCTTGGCGTAGGCGCGGCCAGAAGGCATCGGTCTTAATCCCAAACTGCGTTAACGCAAAGGGGATTCCTGCGTTAGCTACCGCCGCAGGGTTGGTTGGTGCACGTTCCCACTGTCTTAAATCCGCCAGTGATACTTCACGATCAGCGTCATCTGTGCCGACATCGGGCGCCTGCGGATAGTTTAAAGGCAAGATCAACGGATAGTTCAGCGCCTTTAACTCATTGATGCGTGAGTATTCTTGACCATTACCAAGTAGGTTGGCTGGCAGTTTATGTTCTTTGAGTAAATGGGCTGCACGTAATTGGTCGTTGAGATTTTTGGTTTCAAAGATAATTTGCTTATCGGCTAAATTATCTAAACGCTCAAAGGCGATATTAAATTCGACTTGATTGTTTATTGCGCCATTGGCAGGTTTGTTTTTATTTTGGTTATACCAATTTGCATCGGCAAAGGTTTGCCTAATAAGTGCAATGCTGCCCATTAATGATGAGGGATAATCTTGTTCAGACGAACCTTTATCAAATGCCATAAAAGGTTGACTGCGGGCGCGATAAATCACTTCATTAGCCGTTTTGTCTGCTAATGAAAGGCTGACACCCGTCCCACGGAAGATACCGTCGAGTTTGCTACTTTGCACACTGGTGAAACCATTATTAATCCACTCTTTTGCGCGTTCTTTATTGGGGTAAATGTAATTAAACCATTCTTTTTCAGAATGAATTGCACCATTTTCCGCATTACCACCGATACGCTTTATATCATAGACGGGGCGAGTGAGCTTAAGTTTGGGATATTCGAACTCAATCCCATAATCAGTAAAAGGATCGATAAATCCGGGATAAATTGTATAACCACTCAAATCGATTCTAAATGCGCCAGCGGGAATGTCGTTGTGCTCAATAATGGCTTTAATTCGATTATTTTCAATTAATAAAGTGGCATCGCTTAAACGCTTTCCCGGGGCAATAATTAATTCAGCATGGGTAAATGCAGTGAGTTTACTGGATGTTGTTCCAGTATTGAGTTGGGCAAATGTTGTTTGTGATACTAAGCTAGCGATTATGCTGCAGCTTATCATTATCTTATTGTTTATCTGCATTATTTTATTCAATCGAGTGAGGGTGAACAAAGAGTAACTGAAAGCAGATGTAAATACTAAGGCTGAATTGTAACGTAATTTGAGCGGGAGTGAGGTGCGGAATTAACGGCTGTCGTTTAAGTTTGAAACGATTGATGGATATAAAAAAGCTCGCAAATAATGCGAGCTTTTATGCAAACTGGTGTTGGCAAATTAGCGCCATCACACTTGGTTGGATTAGATTAAGAAATCTTCCATAGAACGACCTTTGTTGATCTCGTTCTTAAATACGGTAGGCATACGGCCTTGGCCAGTCCATTGAACCATTTCACCGTCAACTTCAATTTGGTATTTGGCTGGACGAGGAGCGCGTTTCTTTGCAGCAGCTTTAACAGCTACGCCACCTAAGTCATCAATTGATAAACCAACGGCTTCCATTTGTTGACGGATTTCTTCAATCTTAGCATTACGAGCTGCCATGGCTTGTTCTTCTTCCTCAGCCATAGACTCGCGTTCTACTAAAATTTTATCTAATTTGTCGGCTAAATCACGTAACTCTTCAACGCTAAGTTCTTTTACTGCAGCTTTAAAACGACGGCCGTGAGTTAATATCTCTAAAAATTCGCTCATATCTATTTTCGTCCCACTCTATTTTTAATACAGGATAATGGTGAACAACACCTAAATGATAGAAACTAATATAGCTCGAATCAAATAAAATTATGCGTTTTAAGGAAATTAAATATTATTTATTTTTTGAACTTTTCTTATTCCCTCAAATAAGTGTCCAAAAAAGTGGCCGTTGCAGCGGATTAAAAAATACAAACAGGCGTTTGACTTTGGTTGACGTTAACGTTAACAGGACGTAAAGTTGCTCTATCCTGCATTGGTATTAACCAATGTTTTGTCCATGTACATGAAAGTGTAGGAAGGAAACCCTATGAAAGTATTGGTGCCCGTTAAGCGCGTTGTTGATGCCAATGTGAAGGTCAGGGTCAAAGCTGACAATACAAGTGTTGACACTGCAAACCTAAAAATGGCGTTGAACCCTTTTTGTGAAATCGCAGTAGAAGAAGCGGTTCGTTTAAAAGAAGCGGGTAGCGCTACTGAAGTGGTTGTTGTCAGTATTGGTAATAAAGCCGTGCAAGAACAACTGCGTACCGCGCTTGCATTAGGCGCAGATCGTGCAATTCATATCGATACTGAAGAAGAGCTCGTGCCAGTGTCTATCGCCAAATTGCTCAAAGCGGTACAAGACAAAGAACAAGCAGAGCTGGTGATTTTTGGTAAGCAATCCATCGATGGTGATAATAACCAAACTGGCCAAATGTTTGCCGCGTTAATGGATATGCCACAGGCGACCTTTGCTTCAGAAATCAAATTAGAAGCGAATACATTACAAGTCACCCGTGAAATTGACGGCGGCATGCAAACTCTCAAACTGCCTTTACCTGCTGTCGTGACCGCCGATCTACGTTTGAACGAACCCCGTTACGCTTCATTGCCTAACATAATGAAAGCCAAGCGTAAGCCATTAGAAGTATTTACTGTGGCAGACTTAGGCGTGACGTTAAAGAGTCACCAAACGATTGTGAAGGTCACTCCGCCAGCTGAACGTAAAGCGGGCATCATGGTAGCGTCAGTAGCTGAGCTAGTTGAAAAGTTAAAAAATGAAGCGAAGGTGATCTAAATGGCCATTTTAGTATTAGCTGAACATGATAATGCTGCACTGAAACTCGATACGGCAAAAATTGTTACCGCCGCCCGTGCCATAGGCGATGAAGTACATGTCTTAGTTGCGGGTCACCAATGTGGCGCGGTTGTCCAAGCGGCACAGGCACTACAAGGCGTTAGCCAAGTACTCGTTGCCGATGCCAGCGTGTATGAAGCGCATTTAGCAGAAAATTTTGCCAAATTGCTGGTGGACTTAGCGCCAAACTATGGTCACATTCTGGCCTCGGCTTCAAGTTTAGGTAAGGACACGCTTCCGCGCGTTGCGGCATTATTAGATGTCGCGCAAATCTCAGAAGTCATTACTGTTGTCAATGCCGATACCTTTGTGCGCCCTGTGTATGCGGGTAACGCCTTAGCGACAGTGCAAAGCCATGATGCCATTAAAGTGATGACAGTGCGCGCCAGTGCGTTTGACGCTGCGCCAGAAGGTAACAGTGCGGCTGTGACGACACTCGATAAAGTGTTTGAAGCGAGAACTCAGTTTGTTTCTCAATCGCTGACAGTTTCTGCCCGTCCAGAGTTAGGCAATGCTGGCATTATCGTATCTGGCGGCCGAGGCATGGGCAGTGGTGAAAACTTCGGTATGTTAGAGCAACTTGCTGACAAGCTCGGTGCAGCCGTTGGCGCATCACGCGCTGCAGTTGACGCAGGTTTTGTGCCTAACGATTTACAAGTGGGTCAAACCGGTAAAATCGTTGCGCCAAACTTGTATATTGCCGTCGGTATTTCTGGCGCGATTCAACATTTAGCCGGCATGAAAGACGCTAAAGTCATCGTTGCAATCAACAAAGATCCTGAAGCGCCGATTTTTCAAGTTGCCGATTATGGACTCGTTGCAGATCTGTTTGAGGCGGTTCCTGAGCTGATTACAAGTCTCAGTTGATTTTATCTGTGATCTAGGTCACATTAAGTGGCTTTGCGGTAGCATCTGCTAAGCCGCTTATGTTTTTATGTGCCTCACGCCCGTGCAAGGGCGTTCTTAGAAGTAGAGGCGCGCCAAATATTAGTAGTGATCAGTAGGGTGATTCCGTTGATCGATTGCGAAAGGATTTGGTGCCGAAGTGGTTCGATTTATCACGATCAACTGCTGGGGTTGTACCTAATAGGTGCAGCACTGCCATAGTATTTTCCGATATGGATATTGGGAATAGTTACTATGGAGCGCTACTGATAGGACAGGTGACCTTGGGTATCTATTGCCTTTTCCCACCAGTTCAGTCGCCCTCCATTCGTATTTAACGAAGATAATAATCAATGACTGTTATGAATTATGCCGATTCGGCACTTTCCTTGTTGCCGCCTGCGGTGGCTATCGTGTTGGCGATCTTGACTCGCCGTGTACTGCTTTCTTTGGGGTTAGGTATTTTAATTGGTGCTTTATTGCTCAATCAATTTTCACCTTTAGCAACGGGTGAGTTTGTATTTAATGGCGTTAAAGGGCTTTTTTGGACTGATAAAGGTCTAAATTCGTGGAACTTATATATTCTCGGTTTCTTAATTGTACTGGGAATGATCACAGCGTTAATTACCGTAAGTGGCAGCGCGCGTGCTTTTGCCGATTGGGCTCGTTTACATATACGTAATAAACGTGACGCTAAACTATTGACCATGTTTTTAGGTTGCGTAGTTTTTATTGATGATTATTTCAATAGTTTAGTTGTTGGTTCGGTCGCTCGACCTGTTACCGATCGTTATTATGTTTCCCGCGCTAAGTTAGCTTATTTATTAGATTCTACTGCGGCGCCTGTGTGCGTTATATCTCCAGTTTCGAGCTGGGGCGCTTATATTATCGCACTCATTGGCGGGATATTAACTGCCCATGGTTTTGCTGATACGGGTCATTTGAGTATTTTTATTCAAATGATCCCGATGAACTTTTACGCAATCTTCTCCTTGTTATTATTACTTTTTGTTGTCTTTATGGGACTAGATGTTGGGCCAATGCGTGAGCATGAGCTCAATGCCCAACGTGGTAATTTATACGATGAGTCTAAAGGATTACCGCCTGGGGCGAACGCGGATTTACCTGAAGCCGAAACCGGTAAGATTTTAGGTCTGTTCCTGCCGATTACCGTGTTGGTATTTGCAACCCTCTATTTCATGATTAACAGTGGCGCTCAAGTACTCGCGGCGGAAGGGATTGAATTTAATATTATTTCTGCTTTTGAGAAAACCGATGTCAGTTCATCACTTTTCTTTGGTGCATTAATTGGTCTAGCGGTTTCGCTGATATTGAATTTAGTGCAAGGCGTTGAGAAATTGATGATAGTCAAAGGTATAGTGCAGGGCGCTCGCTCTATGCTGCCGGCGATTTACATCCTGTTATTTGCTTGGACAATCGCAGGTGTGATTGGTCAACTCGAAACCGGTAAGTTTATGGCGAGTTTAGCAACAGGAAATATTCCGTTCGCGTTTTTACCCGCCTTAATGTTTGTGCTAGCAGGTATTACCGCGTTCTCAACTGGTACTAGCTGGGGTACGTTCGGGATCATGTTGCCGATTGCTGCTGATATGGCGATGGGAAGCCACACTGGCATGATGTTGCCTATGCTTGCCTCTGTGCTGGCGGGGGCTGTATTTGGCGATCACTGCTCGCCAATTTCCGACACGACTATCTTGTCGTCAACGGGCGCCAGTTGCCACCACATCGACCATGTGGTGACTCAGCTACCTTATGCACTCATTGCGGCGTTTATTAGCTTAGTGGGTTATGTGGCACTTGGATTTACCGAGTCTGTTGTCGCGGGTTTAGTGGCTTGTAGTGTGGCATTTGTGATCAGTATTATCGTACTTAAAATCAAATCTAAAGGCGCAATTAGCTAGACGTTAATTGAAACCTTTCACTGCAAACGTTCACGACAAATAAATCAGCCAGCATTATGCTGGCTGATTTTTTGGTTAAGGCTGAGTTTGTCTTTATCTCTAGCCTATCGCATTAAGGATATCAACTCTTAGCTTAGCGTGCTTGATCTAGACCGCGGCGTTTAAGTAAGCCTTCTGTGGTAGGCTCTTGTCCGCGGAAGTTTTTGTAGGCGTCCATTGGCGCTATGCTATTACCCACTTCACGGATCGTTTTGCGGTACTTCATGCCGATTTCACGATTGAGCCCGCCTTGGGTTTGTACATAGGCAAACGCATCCGCCGCTAAAATCTCACTCCACATATAAGCGTAATAACTTGCCGAGTAACCGCCGGGGAAGGCGTGGGCAAAATAGGTCGACTTATAACGCGGAGGTACGGCACTGATGTTTAAGCCGTGCTTTTTCAGGGCATTGGCTTCAAAGGTTGGTACATCTTGCAGCGGGGTATCTGGGCTTAATGAATGCCATTCCATGTCTACTAATGCAGCGGCCATGTATTCCAGTGTGTCAAAGCCTTGGTTGAAACTGCCTGATTTCAGTAGTTTTTGCAGCAGTTCATCGGGAATGGGTTTGCCCGTTTCGTAGTGTTTCGCGTAGTTCGCTAACACTTTTGGATGGGCGGCCCAATCTTCTTCAAACGTCGATGGAAATTCAACAAAGTCGCGTGAAACCGAGGTGCCCGCCAGACTTGGATAAGTCACTTTAGAGAACATGCCGTGGGTGCCGTGACCCATTTCATGGAACATAGTAGTGACTTCGTTATAGCTGACGAATGTGGGTTGACCTTCGGGCGCTTTCTTTATGTTCATCACGTTGACGACCACAGGTTTAGTGCCTTCGAGGAAGGATTGACCGACGAACGAACTCATCCAAGCGCCACCACGTTTACCTTCACGGGCAAAATAGTCGGCGTAGAAAATGGCCATGCTTGAGCCATCGGCATCAAACATTTCGTAGGCTTTCACATCGGGATGGTAAACCGGTAAATCTGGGCGTGGTTTTAAGGTGACGCCATAGAGTTCTTTGAGTGTGTAGAATACGCCGTCTTCGAGCACACGGTTAAACTCGAAGTATGGGCGAATGCTATTGGCATCGAGGGCGTATTTTTCTTGGCGAACTTTTTCTGCGTAAAACTCCCAGTCCCACGGTGCCAGTTCAAATTTCCCACCGGTTTTAGTGATCATCGCTTGAATGTCGGCCGCTTCTTTCTCTGTGTTAGCAACTACCGCAGGCACCATTGAACCAAACATGCTGTAAACCGCTTCGGGGGTTTTGGCCATTTGCGGTGCTAATCGATAACTTGCCCAGTTTTCATAGCCTAATAGTGTTGCGCGCTCGGCTCTGAGTTTCGCTAAACGAGATACGAGTGACGCAGTTTCGTTTTCACCAGTTAAGCCACGGTTCGCTGAGGCTTCCCAAATACGCTGGCGTAGCTCACGGTTTTCCAGTGATGCCAACACAGGTTGGCGAGTGGTGTTGGTGATGTTAATCAGATACTTGCCATCGTGACCGGCCGCTTTGGCATCGTTCGCGGCTGAAGTGATTTCACCGTCGGTTAATCCTGCAAGTTCACTTTTTGAATCCACCACAACGGCGATTTCTTTGGTTAAGCGTAATAAACGCTGAGAAAACTCATTCGTTAGTGTTGATTGTTCTTCATTTAACGCGCGGATTTTAACTTTTTGTTCATCGGTAAGTTTAGCCCCAGCCATGATAAAGCGTTGGTGATATACCTCAACCAAACGTACCGCTTCTGGGGTTAACCCTAAGTTAGTGCGGTCGTTATAGATGGCTTCGATACGGGCAAATAGCGCTGGGTTTAAGTTGATATTATCTGAGTGGGCCGCCATTTTGGGCGCCATTTCGCCTTGGATTTTACGCAGTTCTGGATTGCTATTCGACCCTGCTAAATTATAAAACACGCTTGATGCACGGTTGAGTAGGGCGCCGCTTTTCTCCATAGCCACTATCGTATTATCGAAGGTTGCTGCTGCCGGATTATTGGCTATTGCGAGAATTTCTTGGTACTGCTCTGCCATGCCTTGCTCTAGGGCTGGCGCGAAGTGCTCATTCTTAATGAGGCTAAAATCAGGGGCTTGATATTGCAGGTTACTGGCTTGGAACAGCGGGTTTTGGGTTTGTACCGAGATAACGTTAGGTGCTTTAGTTTCTGTGCTGCTGCAACCTGCCATGAATCCGGCGGTGAGAGTGGCGCCGATGGCGATGGCAATAAAACTTTTACGCATAATTGAGTGACTTCCTTTGAATTGTTGTTTTTTTAGGACTGTAACGTTAGTAACTTAAATAGGGCTGAAAATGGCTTGTTATCGGGAATGTCTAAGTAAAAAAGGAGCCTCGCATTAGCGAGACTCCTTTGGCTATTTCCTTGCAGGGAAAATAGGTACCGCTTTTTACTTACTTCTTAATCACGCGATGATGAGATGATTAATTAGCGAGTAAACTTGTGGTATTTATCAATACCAGAACTTCTACCTGTGTCATGACATACTGCACAAGATTCAGAGGTCGGTTGTTTAAACCAATCAGCCACACTTGGTACGCTGATTTCACCACCGTTGCTTGCCATATGCGCCTTAGCAGAATCGCTAGTGTGGCAGGCATAACAGTTAGCGGTGACAGGACTGGTCATTTTGTTACCTGGTTCAAGAATGTATTGATTGGGCACTTTGCCTAAATCAATCGCTTTTTCGTGACAGGCAACACAGCTAGTTGAGGCTTCAATTGCGCCTGCACCGTTTGCGGTTTGCGCTTGAGTTCCATCAGCTTTAACTTCACCGACTTTAGCGCCATTACCCCAGTGCCAGCTGTGTACCATAGGACCAAAACCAGCGCCTAAGGCTGCTGATGTACGTGCCATGCCGTTGTCATGGCAGGCGATACAAGCATTACCACCTTCATCGAAGGCACCATTTTTGTGGAACGCAGTGGCATCGTTGTGACAAGTAGTACAGCTGTTAGTACTCGCTATCTCACGACGTTCGAAGCCAGAGACCTTTTGAGTGGTGACAGGGTTAACGACATCTGAGTAAGCCGTAAAGGATATACCCATAGAACCATCATAACCTGTCGCTCTTAGGCTACCATTACTTTGGTAACGTTGATTGCCATCATATTCCATCCAACCAGCGGTACTGAATGTCACGCGGGCAGAATAAACATAGTTAGCATTCACTGCGCTGATATCCGTCAGTAAATGACAGATATTTTTAGTGCCGTCAGTGTTGTAACCATAGTAGTAGTTAGTACGGTTACCTGGGCGACCCACTAAGCTGCCATTTTCATAGGAATGTAAATAAGCACCCGCATAAACTACGGGTTTCTTAGCGTCATATACTAGCGGGCTAGAATAGTTAAAGTTGTCTTTAATGCTAAAGACGTTACCATCGGTGTCTTTCACTGTCAGCGTTGTACACCAGCCTGGGGCGGTTACTGCTGCCGCAGCACCTGTCGGCGCATAGTGGTCTGTCTTGGTAGAAATATCATCTACTTTAACAGGTGTTGATAGACTCAATTTATACTTAGCGCGAATCGTTTGGCGTTCGGTTATACCCGCTTTGCTTTCGTGCATAATGCGCAGATCCGCACCATTACTTGGGATAATAGCCCCTGGTACGCCACCACTGTCATGGCAATCAATACAACCGGGTCCGGCTACGTTGATGTTTTTAGGTGCTTCAACGTGACAAGATGTACAGTTTTGTACTGAAAAGTCTTTAGTAAAATCTTGGTGATTGATATGACCAATTTTAGATAGGGTGTTTGTCGCATAGCCACCCGTAGAGAAACCTTCAGCATTGACAACTGCGCGGCTAACTGAACCGTGACACACTAAACAGCCTTCCACGAAGGTGACTTCACTGTCCATGCCAGTAGCGACATAGCTTGCATGACGACGAGGGCTTGTTGAGTAGTCGATATGGCAAGAGTAACAACTATCAGTTGTGGTTGAATGGGTGCCTTCAGGTTTGTTAACGACCAGAGGTTTAGAGGTCGCAATACCATTATTACCACCGACACGTAACCAAACGATACCTTCAGTGCTTGGATTAACCCCTTTCATTGGTACTTTAAATTGGTAATGACCATCAGCTAAAGCGGTCAATTCAGCGCCGACGGTTGCTTGAGTTGCTTCACCGCCAATATGGACGTTATCTGCAACACCATTTTTATCAGCTTCGGTGCGGTTAGTGATGAAGCCTTTATCTGTTAGTGCCGCCACTTTGGCTTGAGCATTTAACAGTCCGTTGATTAGGTTATTGTTTTCATCTGTAATTTCAAATTCGTAAGTGATACTGCCTTCGCCAAAGCTATAGTTGATCACTTTGACGTTAGTCATAGTAGAACTGGTGACAGGGGGCGGTGTTCCAGGCTCACCGGGTGTTCCAGGTTCACCGGGTGTTCCAGGGATACCGGGCGTTCCTGGTGCTCCATCTACACCATCTTTACCATCATCGCCGCAGCCAACAAGGGCGCCAGTTAGTGCTAAGGCAACTAAATATGCCAGTTTTCTAGAGGTGAAAATTCTCATCATAATCTCCATTTGATCCAATATGCGAATAAAGGACGGAGTGGAGCACTAAAGTTTGCAGGGTAGATTAGTGCTTTGACCGTTGGTCTCAATTTGCAAGCTATCGAATACTTTTCTTTTTTTAATTGAGCACGTTTTGTCTCGAATGAAATATTACTGTTAACGCTATGTTTATTTTTTGAGCGCAAGCCCATTTATACCTATTACTTTGGAGGTAGATCGCACTTTTTAAATTTAACTTTTACTAATTTTTCCTTATGAAACAACATTTAAGTTTCAGTTAAGCTTTCATTAACAATTGAACGGCATCGGGGCGTTTTTTATGTTTTTTGCAGGGAAGAGTATTAAATGAAGTGGACTAGAAATATTTCAGGAGGCGATTGGGGATTAAAATGATTGATAAGTTGGTGTCATTGCAGAATTTCATGATAAAAGCTTAGCGGCTGCTAGTGTTCTGATGTGAAGCGCAATGTTAGACTAGCGCTCAATTTGGCTCTGGTAGCAGACGCGTAAGCGCTAACGTTTTTAAAGGGTATAAGTCTTGGCTCAATTGTATTTTTATTATTCGGCAATGAACGCGGGTAAATCCACTTCCCTATTACAGTCATCCTATAACTACCGTGAACGCGGTATGAATACTTTGGTCATGACAGCCTCCATAGACGACAGATATGGCAAAGGTAAAGTGGCCTCACGTATTGGCATTGAAACCGAAGCACAGGTATTTAGTAGCCAAGATGATTTAACTCAAATGATTAGCGATGTGCATCAAGCTACGCCATTAAGTTGTGTGCTGGTGGATGAGTGTCAGTTTTTGAGTAAAGAACAGGTTAAGCAGCTGACGCATGTGGTCGATAATATTGATATTCCTGTACTCTGCTATGGCCTAAGAACGGACTTTCAAGGCGAACTTTTTAGCGGCAGTCATTATTTATTAGCTTGGGCCGATAAATTAGTTGAGTTGAAGACTATTTGTCATTGTGGGCGTAAGGCTAACATGGTGGTGCGTCTTGATGGTGAAGGCAAGGTGATGCGCGAGGGTGAGCAAGTGGCGATTGGCGGTAATGAAAGTTACGAGTCTGTCTGTCGCAAACATTTTCGTGAATTTATCTGGGATGCGCATGAATATGTGGGATGAGGCTTCGTTAATAGCGTGTGATTATTGAGCGACTCATTCTTTTTATGCGATTTAAATTAGCTCGTTTTGTTTTTAAGTCATACTGTCTGTTGTCTTAATCGCTGAAAATACCTTGATATCAACAAATTAATATTTGGCAAAATGTACTATCAGCTTAACATTAGTATTGATTAGTGGCGGTTGTGGGTCACAGGCACCCTTCTTTACAGTGAAGTTAGGTTTGATAAAGTGTGGAACATAATGGGTACTAAGACTAATTAATAGAGCCGGATAATGGCTAGATGAGTTTGATATCTTGCTTTACTGAGTGGCAACGGATTTGCTGAGTTGCATGAAAGATGAATATTTTAGTGTTTTTTTGGAGCTGTTTTGCCTAATTCCACATCAGAGATGAAGTTCGAAAATTATCGTCCTCGTCCACCACAACCTGAGCCTAAAGCTAAGGTTAAGCCGCCGCGTAAAGCCAGATCAAAGGGCAGGGTCTGGTTCTTATTTTTCATTCTGATTTGCTGCGCTGCATTGCTGATTGGACTTGAGGTTAAAACTTCGTTTTACCAAGCAAAATTCATCAATCAATATGCTAAGACGCTCACCTATGAATTAGAAAGCTCACCGAGCCAAGCGGTTATTTATCCTAGTTATGGTCCTTTTGATGAGCGCCATGGCTACAGTAAGTTACCTCAGTATATTGATAGGTTATTGCAACGGAATTTTCAGGTAACGCAACAAGTGGCGTTTTCGCCAGCGTTGCAGGAATACGCTCAACTTGGATTTTTTCCGCCTTACCATGAAAAGGCCCAATCTGGATTGACGCTGCTCGATTGCCGCAATACTGATTTATACGAATTTGCCTATCCTAAACGGGTTTATCAGGACGACGATAAGATCCCCAATGAAATCGTTAATACTTTACTGTTTATTGAAAACCGCGAGTTATGGACGACGGAAGAGAAACTCAATCCTGTGATCGACTGGCCACGCTTTGTGGTGGCAGGTATGAGTCAAATTGCTGAAATGGTTGGTATGAATGTCTCTACCGCGGGTGGCAGTACACTCGCGACTCAGATTGAGAAATTCCGCCATTCTTCCCAAGGTTTAACCTTGAGCATTAAGGATAAGTTACTGCAAATTGGCTCGGCCAGTGTGCGCGTGTACCAACAAGGTGAAAACACTGAACCTGCTCGTAAGCGCATCGTTCAAGATTATCTGAATACCGTGCCATTATCTTCGGCGCCAAATCATGGTGAAGTTCATGGTATTGGTGATGGATTGTGGGCGTGGTTTGGTACCGATTTCGATACTGCAAATAAGCTGTTAGCATCGCCGCAGATCAAAGGTAATGCCACCAAGCGCGGACAAGTATTCCGGCAAGTAGTTGCCTTGATGATCGCCCAACGTCGTCCGTCCTACTATCTATTACAAGGTCATGAAGATCTTGAAAACTTAGTCGATAGCCATATCCGTTTACTCGGCCAGTATTATTTGATTGATCGTGGTCTACGTGATGCTGCTCTCGCGCAGAAATTGCAGTTTAAGGTCGCCAAGCCGCAGCGTAATACCCAATCTGGCGCAGATAAGGGCGTGAACACAGTTCGCATTCGCACCGCAGGCATGTTAAATGTGGGGCTGTATGATTTAGACAGGCTCGATTTGACGGTCAACAGTAGCTTACACAGTGACTTACAGCAGAAAGTCAGTCACTACTTACGCAGTTTGGCGCAAGTGCCTACCGCGGAGAAAGTGGGTCTGCTTGGCGAACGGTTACTCGACCCAAGCCAACTGCAAAACGTGCTGTATAGCTTTACGCTTTATGAGCGCACTGAGACCGCCAACCGAGTTAGAGTGCAGACGGATAGCACCGATCAGCCTTTTGATATTAACGAGGGCAGTAAGTTGGAATTGGGCTCAACCGCTAAATTGCGGGTGATGGCGACCTACTTAGAAATCATTGCCGAGATCCACGACAAGTATTCCAAGAAACATGGGATTGAATTGGAATCCATCATTATCGAACCTAGGGATCATTTAACCCGTTGGGCGATTGATTACTTGATTTTGAATCCCGACAGACGTTTAGACCGCATGTTAGATGCGGCGTTACAGCGAGAATATTCGGCCTCAACCAGTGAACAATTTTTTACCGGTGGCGGGTTGCATGTGTTTAATAACTTTAAAAAAACAGAAGATTTAAAAACGCCAACACTTTACCAAGCTCTGCAGGATTCGGTTAACTTGCCGTTTGTGCGCCTCATGCGCGATATCGTGAATTACAGCAGTAGTATGCAAAACGAGGGCAATATGGCCCAGTTGCTGCGTAATGATAAAGATCCGCGCCGTGACGAATATCTGCGAGTATTTGCTGATAGAGAAGGTAATACCTTCGTTACTAAGTTTTATCGTAAGTACAAAAAAGTGGCTGCGAATGAGCGTTTCGACATGTTTTTTGACGGTTTGTCCCAGTCGGAGCAGCAGTTGACGGCGGCGTATCGCTATTTACTGCCCGATGAATCTATGGCGTCATTTAAGGCTTTCTTGAAGCAAAGATTGCCGCAGGTGAGCTATACCGATGGTCGTATTAAGAGCTTATATAACAAGTACGGTCCGGATAAATATAATTTGCCAGATCAAGGCTATATCGCACGGGTGCATCCCTTGGAATTGTGGGTGCTGGATTACCTTAATCATAATCCTGATGCCAACTTGAACGATGTTAAGCAGGCGAGTGAAGCACAACGTCAAGAGGTTTACCGTTGGTTGTTTAGGACAAGGCATAAAAACGCCCGTGACGTACGAGTGCAAGTGATGCTTGAAGTTGAAGCCTTCCTTGACATACATCAACGTTGGGCGCGTTTAGGTTATCCCTTTGATTCTATGGTGCCATCCTTAGGCTCAGCACTGGGTAGCTCGGGTGACCGACCCGCAGCCTTAGCCGAGCTGATGGGCATTATTCAAAACGACGGCTATCGTTTGCCCACAGTGCGTATCAATCAACTGCATTTCGCCGCAGATACGCCCTATGAAGTGAGATTACAGAATCAGAACACCCAAGGTGAGCGGGTAATGCGCCATGAAGTAGCACAAGCCTTAAAAGCAGCGCTGGCGAACGTAGTGCAAAACGGCACCGCACGTCGTTTAAAGGGCATTTTTACCGATGAAAAAGGTGGCATGTTAGCCATAGGCGGGAAAACCGGCACCGGTGATAACCGTATTGTGACTCAGATGCAGCAAGGTAAAAAAGTGGCGACTACGGCGATGAACCGTACCGCGACATTCGTGTTTTATTTAGGTGACAAATACTTCGGTACTTTGACCGCCTTCGTGCCAGGCAGTAAATCCGATGATTTTAGTTTTACTTCGGCGCTGCCATTACAGGTGATGAAGGGCATGATGCCTATTTTAGCTCCCTATGTACAAACCGAGCAGGGCATGTGTGTGGTGAACGAATAAAGGCATGAATTAATAAGTGCCACGCCAACGACAAAGAGTGTTCCTGATGAACACTCTTTGTCGTTTTAAGGCTTAAATTCTCTATCGATTGAGTTTATTGCTGTGGTTAACATGGTTTAGTTAAAGCACTGTGATAAAAGTGCAGCGATTAAGATTACTGCGGCGATAACTGGTAAATTTTTGATTTAGCTTCATCGGTTACGAGATAAATCAGTCCATCTGGCCCTTGCACGACTGAGCGCAATCTTTGCCCTAATTCAGTTTTCAGTAGCCGCTCTTCTTTAATAATCTTGTCGCCATCAAGTACTAAACGCACCAGTGTTTTTTCCTTTAGGCTGGCGAGTAACAGATTGTTTTGCCACTGTGGAAATTTATCACCTGTGTAAAACATAAAGCCCGCCGTGGCAATCGAGGGAACCCATTTGTAGACGGGTTGCTCCATTCCCGCCTTATGGGTGCCTTCGCCGATTTTGCCGCCACCATAATTCTCACCATAGGTAATCACTGGCCAGCCATAGTTTTTGCCCGCCTCATCAATATTGAGTTCATCGCCGCCCTGCGGTCCATGCTCGCCAGTCCATAATACTTTGCTGGTGGGATTAATGGCCGCGCCTTGCATATTGCGATGACCGATAGACCAGATCTCGGTCAAAGCACCCGCCGTATTAACGAAGGGGTTATCTTGAGGCACAGAACCATCTGCATTAACCCGGACCACTTTGCCTAAATGATTGTCTAATGTTTGGGCGCTATCTTTTTCGCTGTAGCGGTCGCCGAGTGTGATAAACAGTGTGCCGTCAGGCGCCCACACCAAGCGAGAACCAAAATGGTGGCCACTGTTTATTTTGGGTTGCTGACTAAAAACGCGGGTGAGATTTTCAAGCTTGTTGCCATTGAGCGTGGCAAAACTGACCGCTGTGCTATTGAGCTCGCTTGCATCACCTTCAGCGGGTTCGGCATAACTGAAATAGATTTTTTTGCTGCTAGCAAAATCTGGCGCAAGCACGACATCAAGTAAACCACCTTGACCTTTGGCATACATAGGCGGTAAACCCGTTAAGGGTTCACCCACTTTGCCTGCGGTGCTGACAATGCGCATTCTGCCAGCACGTTCAGTCACTAGCATACTGCCGTCGGGTAAGAATGCCATACCCCAGACATTCTCTAACCCTTGGGCTATGGTTTTTACCTGAATATTACCCGTTTCCGTTTTGACGCTAATGGTCGCTGCACTAGCGGTTTCGGTGTAAATAGCCGGTGAGCATGCAATAAGACACAGGGCAAGATTTAAGGTGCTTAGCTTCAAGGTCATCAGTTTCATCGCTATCCTTAATCACAGTGTTCTCCTATAGGATGGATCAGAGTAACAAGTCAGTCACATAAGGGCAATTTATCGGTGAGACCTTGTATCGAAAACTCGCCTGTCCAGCTTTTATGAGTTTAAGCTTCACAAATCAAAAGCCTAACGTATGAAAACTAGCGCATGAAAAAGCCTAAGGCCATTGCTAAACCGACGATCACAATAAAGCCGCGTAGCAAGGGCTGTGAAATACGGTAGGCCAGCGCCGCCCCCACATAACCACCGACAATCGCCATAACGGCAAGCAGCAACAGATATTGCCCATCGATAACATTGCCCGCGGCATAAACCACAACGGCGATGGCGGTGAGCAGGGCTGAAATCAGATTTTTAAGTCCGTTCATCCCATGTAGATTGGTTTGCCCCATCAGGCCAAAACTTGCGAGTAGTATGATGCCTAAGCCACCATTAAAATAACCGCCATAGATACACACAGCCGACAGCATTATCAGTGCCGTTATCGGACTTAACATTGGCGTAGAGGTGTTTTCGCCTTGCTCAGCGATTCTTCGTTTGAGTAACCAAGGGCCAACAATAAAGGCCGCGGTGGCCAGTAGAATCAGCCAAGGGATCAGCTTTGCGAAGACTTGCTCGCTGGTGGTCAGCAAAATACCCGCGCCAATACTCCCGCCAATTAAAGCAATTAAGATCAGATTCTTAAGGCTAAGACTCGCCGGATATTCGATATCCTTTCTAAAACGCCATGCGCTGGCGATATAACCGGGCAGCAGCGCGGCTGTCCCCGTGGCATTTGCCGCAATCGGTGGAACCCCGACAAACACTAACGCTAAAAGGGTAATAAAACTGCCACCACCGGCAACCGCATTGAGCATGCCGCCTAAAAAGCCAGCGAGTGCAATAATAAGCCAGTCCATAGATACCGCTCCTTTGGGCAATAAGAGAGTTAAACAGAGCGCTAAAAATGTGTCTGTTATTATGAGTCAATCTAAGCACTCACCCTAACAGGATGATTTCGATATTGAAAGTCGCGTAATGATTCGTTACATATCGCCATTCGTGAAGGTGAAGATATAGGATGAGTGAGCAGGCTTTTATTTGCTTAGTGCTAAGGGGCTTGCTACCAAATGCCAGACATAAAAATAACCGCTGCTATGGCTGCACTTTGCTCGGTAAAAACATCTTCTCCCCAGCAGTTTTGCCCACGTTCTTGGTAATAAACATGAAAGGTACTGAGCATAGGTGTTCGAATGCAATACCAACCATCGAAGGTATTCTTGGCAAAATGCACCCAATACTGCGCATCAGCAGTTTGGATTTGCTGAATGAGTAATTCATTTTGCGATAGCAAAGCCACAAGCTCATTCTGGGTGGTTATTTGATGCTCGGCTTTTATAGCCTCGAGAAGATTTTTAAGTTTTATCATGGGATCTTTTTCATTCATCGAGAATATCTACATCACTTTTAACGAATGGCCGCGGAGATGGAGGATTGGATTAATGCTTCAAAAATATCTGTTTGCCCGGCTGGAATAAGCTGCCTGTGAATTTCGCGGCGTTTTGCACTGTCGAATAAGCGCTCCGCAACCCAGCCGGTTAAGTAGAGTGAGGACAGGCAGCCACCCGCGGTGGCAATATTGCCATTGATAACCAGAGCACAGTCTTCTACATCGACGCCCATGGCCACTAATGCGGGTTTGGCATCGGGATGAGTCGTTGCTGAGATATTGTCGAGTAGCCCTAATTTGGCAAAGAAGAATGACCCCGCGCAGATACTGCCAAGCAATTGCCGTGAGGGATCTAATTTAAGGGCTGACATAAACTCAGTATCTTCGAGTGCGGCAGGTACGCCTTTGTAGCCACTGCTAAATAATACTACGTCGGCATCAGCGACTTCGGCCACATGACCATCGGTTGCAACCGTCATCCCCAAACTCGACCTGTGGCTAGGCTTTGTCCCGAGTACTTTTACTGTCCAATCGGTTTTTGTACGGCCGAGAATATCGCGCATTAAGAAGAAATCGATATCGGTAAATTCATCAAATATTACAATCGCAATCTGGTACATAAGCTTTCCTTTGGCTTGCATTGTGGATGACTTAAGGCTTGAATACGCTCAACCTTAAGCCTTGGGTCCTCAATATGAATAGAATCATGATTTTATTGGTTATCCATTTTTTATGAAAATTTGGTTAATCAAAATCTTAACCAGCACTAAACGATGGCAGTCGCTTGGCGAAAATAGCATGGGCATCAAAATCTTGGCTTTGCATTCTGGTTAATGTGTTGGTTAACACTTCATCGGCTGCATCTTCAATCCGCAAGATCTTCTCTGCTGCGACATAGTCGCTAAACGCTGTGCAGACTTGTTCAAACAAAGCTGTGATATCGCCAAAGGCCGGATGACTAAATTGTGGGTTAGGCAAACCCCTAAGGGATCGCAGTTTCAGCAGCATTAACGCTGTCAATGGTAAATATGTGTGCGGCCCACCATTGAACTCAAAAAAGCACTTTTTATCCCCAATAACTGCTTGTTCTACCTGATGATCGCACAGGGTTTGCAGCATAGTGCTGATGAATTCGATATCCTGTGTGTCCCAGTTATCTAAAAATGGCGCATAGGGGAAAGGAGCCGTTTTTCGCAGTGTCACTTGCACTTCAGTGGCAAAAGGCGGCTCAATAACGCCCAAATAGCGCCCATACAGCAGCACCAAAAAATCGCCGATAAAGCCGTGGGAGCGAATGGCCCAACCCGAACGCCAGGCCATTGCGTTGGCATAATACAGCTCGTCGGCCTCAGTCTTAAGCCTAGAAAACAGCATAAGCACAAGTCGAAAAGCACTGGTTGTCATCCATCCGGCATTAGCTATTTCACCTGTTTTCTCAACCGCAGTGTAGTATCGATAGTAGTCGATCGCGGTATTAAAATAGCCGTAAGCAAGCGAGCATATAAGCGGCTTAGGCTCAAGCAAGCCCGATTCAATATAGGTAAGTTGGGCTACATAGCCCCAATGGCACTCGGGTACACCAAACTCAGCTCCAAATAATTCCCACTGGCGAAAATCCTCATCAAACTCACGATATTGTTTCACTCTCTCGAAACCATCTGTCATCCCACTGTCGATATAATCGGTCAGTAAATACTGGTCATATTCAAAGACGTTTTTGGCATAATCGCGCATATGTTTACGACTGCGACTGCGCTTATTGAGAAACTTGGCTAACATATTGAGCATCCTTATTATTTAGGCTGCGGCAAGTTTACCGCAACGGTGCTAAATATGACTATCTGTAGCACTTTTGAAGCAAGCATTAAGCGACTCCGTTGTAGCGATGGTGAACACACATTCGCCAGCAAAGAACCTTGCTAACATATGGTGTTATCAGTTTAATGCACGACATTGTTCATTATTGAATATGCTGGGATGGGGAGTAAACCGCACTCTTGCGTTGGCGACCATCGGAAAAAGGGACTTTTTCGTTGAGCCCCCAAAGATGGATTTACGGCGTGTCGCCAGAGCATTAGTGCTGTTTATGGCGATAAGCTCTCAAAAAGTACCTAGACTGCAAAAGCTCACAGAAAACAAGGTTTGTAGTGAACAAGCTGGTGGTGAATTTTACTCATGGTTCTCCGCTTCGTGGGGACAACAAAAGCAACGAGGCCCAGAATCATTTTTTGGGCCTTGTTGGTATCGTAAAACGTCGGTTAACGCTCAAAATTCTTTAGGTTAAAGCTTCAAACTAACTTGAGTTT
Organism: Shewanella sp. DW31; assembly: GCF_015767295.1. Taxonomy (NCBI): domain Bacteria; kingdom Pseudomonadati; phylum Pseudomonadota; class Gammaproteobacteria; order Alteromonadales; family Shewanellaceae; genus Shewanella; species Shewanella sp. DW31. Next base: position 37,905 of record NZ_JADWMP020000029.1, on the reverse strand, counting down.
CAACCTTAGCCGCTATACGTTACTTGCGCATTTTAGAGAACGCTTAAAACACCATTTCTGGTACATGCTCTGGCACGATTAACTTGCCGGCGGTTTTGCTGACGATTTCTTCGACGCTGACACCTGGTGCGCGCTCGAGTAAATGGAATGCGCCATCTTTGATTTCGATAAAGGCTAAATCTGTGACGACACGTTTAATGCAGCCGTAACCTGTTAGCGGCAATTCGCACACGGGTAGCAGTTTAGAATTGCCGTATTTATCGGCGTGCATCATAGTCACGATAATGTTTTCGGCGCCCGCGACTAAATCCATCGCGCCGCCCATGCCTTTGATGAGTTTGCCGGGGATCATCCATGAGGCGATAGAGCCATTGACATCGACTTCAAAGGCGCCGAGTACGGTTAAATCCACATGGCCGCCACGGATCATGGCAAAGCTTTCCGCCGATGAGAAAAACGAGGCGCCTTTGACTGCGGTAACGGTTTGTTTACCTGCGTTGATTAAATCTGGGTCGATGGCGTCTTCGGTCGGGAATTCGCCCATGCCGAGTAGGCCGTTTTCCGATTGCAACATGACTTCCATGCCTTCGGGAATGTAGTTGGCCACCAGTGTTGGAATGCCAATGCCGAGGTTGACGTAGTAGCCATCTTTTAATTCTTTGGCGACGCGCTGAGCCAGTTGTTCTCTTGATAATGCCATGATATCTATCCTTTCTATTTGGCTTTGACGCTTTGGCCTTTACTCTTAGGTTTTTACCCTTAGTTTTTACTTTAGGGAGCTAAGTGCCAATTGCGTTAACTGTGTTTCAAGGTTTTGCCAGCGCCTTTTATTTCGCGGCTTTTACCGTGCGCTGCTCGATACGTTTCTCGAACTTGCCTTGAATAACCCGGTCAACATAGATGCCCGGCGTGTGGATATGATCTGGATCTAGCTCGCCCGGCTCAACAATAAACTCGGCTTCAACCACAGTGATTTTGCCTGCGGTTGCCATCATAGGATTAAAGTTGGCGGCGGTTTTACGGAACACCAAATTACCCATGGTATCGGCTTTCCATGCGCGCACTAAGGCAAAATCTGCGGTCAGCGACTCTTCTAATACGTAATGGCGACCTTTGATTTCGCGGGTTTCTTTGCCATCAGCGACTGGCGTGCCGTAGCCTGTAGCGGTGAAAAATGCCGGAATACCTGCGCCGCCTGCGCGGATCTTTTCCGCCAGCGTGCCTTGGGGCGTTAAAATCACGTTCAGTTCGCCAGAGAGCATTTGCTGTTCAAAGGTGGCATTTTCACCCACGTAAGAGGCTATCATAGTGGCGATTTGGCGATGTTTTAACAGTAAGCCAAGGCCGAAATCGTCAACGCCAGCGTTGTTTGATATCGCCGTTAAGCCGTTAACGCCCATCTTAACCATTTGATTGATTAAGCCTTCTGGAATGCCGCATAGGCCAAAGCCGCCGACCATAATGGTCATGTCGTTCGATAAGCCTGCTAACGCTTCTTCATAGCTGCTGACGACTTTATTGAGTCCTGCCATTGTGATGTCCTTTTATACTTTATAAAACGCGCTGCGAATGACGCGCGTCTTTAATAACGGTTGCTGGTGTCGTTAATTATTTTTGTTCTATTTTGCTAACAGGGCGGTGGCCACTTTTGAACCGTTGTTGCGATTCAACTGCGTGCTGATCGCTTGCCCTGCTAACGCGAGTTTTTGTAAATCGATACCCGTTTCGAATCCCATGCCGTGCAGCATATACACTAAGTCTTCGGTGGCGAGATTGCCCGATGCGCCTTTGGCATAGGGACAGCCGCCAAGACCAGCAACCGAGGAGTCAAACACCCGCACACCTAAGTCTAAGCAGGCCAAAATGTTGGCTAATGCTTGGCCATAGGTGTCGTGAAAGTGTAGCGCCAGTTTCTCAATAGGCACTCGTTCACTCACAGTTTGCAGCATTCTACGGGCTTTTTGCGGCGTGCCTACACCTATGGTGTCGCCAAGCGATATTTCGTAGCAGCCCATTTTGTAAAGGATTTCAGACACACGGGCCACTTCACTGACCGCTATCTCACCTTCATAGGGGCAGCCGAGCACACAGGACACATAGCCGCGCACCGGAATATTGTGTTTTTTTGCCAATTCTATCAAAGGGATAAAGCGTTCAATCGACTCATCTATCGAGCAGTTGATATTGCGCTGACTAAAGCTTTGTGAGGCGGCGCCAAATATTGCCACCTCACTCGCTTTTGCATCCAGTGCCAGTTCAAAGCCTTTAACGTTGGGTGTGAGCGCGCTATACACCACGCCGCTTTGACGCTGTATTTGCTTAAGCACATCGGCAGAATCGGCCATTTGTGGCACCCATTTAGGTGACACAAAGCTGCCTGCTTCGATGCGCTTAAGCCCCGCACCTGCCAGCGATTCAATCAAGGCGATTTTAGCTGCCGTCGGCACGGTGACTTCGTTTTGAAGTCCATCTCGTGCGCCCATCTCGAAAATGCTAACCGTGTCTTTGGCGTTCGCTGCTTGGCTTAGATTGGCTAACGACATCTTAGGCTTCCTTGATCGCGGTTGGCTCGTCTGTCTCTAACGGCTCAACGTTGAGCAAGGTTGCGCCATCGGTGACCAGCTCGCCCGCCTTAAAGTAGAACTCAGTGACGATACCGTCAAAGGGGGCTTCGATTGTGTATTCCATCTTCATGGCTTCCATCACCAGCAAACCTTGGCCCGCTTTAACTTGTGTGCCGATATCGACTAAATGGGTCACTACCGTGCCGTTCATGGGCGCTTTTAACTTGTCAGCATTGCTGGCTTGTTCTTCGACCACGAGTGTTTGCACTGCTTTAAAGTGGTAACTGCCAGAGGATAAAAACAGCGTAAAGTCATCACCTTGGGCACTAACGGGCACTTTACTCTTATGGCCGTTGATTTCTGCGAGCAGTAAATCTTGTTTCAGCTCGCCATTTAGCAACCAATCTTGTCCGTGCAGCGGTAGCTGATACATGCCGCCTAAATCGAGCATCACTAACTGCTGCAATTCATGGGCATCATCGAGCAGGGCAATATTGTGCTGGCTGCAGCTGTTGAGTCTAAAGCCGCTGACTTGACCCCAAGGCGAGTAAGGATCGGCGCTGTTGATCGCTTGTGCTTTGGCGGCTTCTTTACGGGCAAGCACTTGATACAGCGCGGCAAAGGCAAGGGCAGTGTCAGCTTCGCTTGAAGCTGTGCCAATTAAGGTGTCGCCATAACGGCCAATAAAGTCAGTGCTAAAGTCGGCATTGGCAAACGCTGGGTGTTCGGCAATGTTCGCTAAAAACTCAATGTTGTGCTTAAGACCGCTGATTTGATACGACTCTAACGCATGCACTAAACGTTGCAGGGCGCGTGGGCGCGATTCATCCCAGACGATAAGCTTGGCAATCATAGGATCGTAGAAGTTACTGATCACATCGTTTTCACGAATGCCCGAATCGATACGCACGTATTTGCTTTGCTCGGGTTCGCGCAAAAAGTTGAGCTTACCGCTGGCGGGTAAAAACTCATTCTGTGGATCTTCGGCATAAATACGCACTTCAAAGGAGTGGCCGTGAATACGTACTTCATCTTGCTTAAGGGGCAGTGGCTGACCACTGGCGACCATCAATTGCCATTTCACTAAATCTTGGCCTGTGACCATCTCAGTCACTGGATGCTCAACCTGCAGACGGGTGTTCATCTCCATAAAATAGAAGCTATTGTCTGTATCTAGCAGAAACTCTACAGTCCCCGCGCCAACATAATCGATGGCTTTGGCTGCCGCGACGGCTGCTTCACCCATTTGGGCGCGCAGTGCATCGCTTAACCCTGGCGCTGGCGCTTCTTCGACCACTTTTTGGTGGCGACGTTGAATCGAACAATCGCGATCCGATAAATAAATCGCGTTGCCAAAGGTGTCGGCAAACACTTGCACTTCGACGTGGCGCGGCTGGCGTAAATAACGCTCCATCAATAACTTATCGTTACCAAAAGAAGAGGCCGCTTCACGGCGCGCCGAGTTAACGGCTTCCATGATTTCGCCTTCATTCTCGACGATACGCATGCCTTTACCGCCGCCGCCATAAGCCGCTTTAATCAGCATAGGGAAGCCGATTTTCAGTGCCTCCGCTTTTAAGGTCGCATCGGTTTGGTCATCGCCGTGGTAACCGGGCACTAAGGGCACGTTTGCCGCTGTCATAATAGATTTAGCGGCGCTTTTACTGCCCATGGCATCGATAGCATCGCTACCTGGGCCAACAAAGACGATGCCTGCGGCTTCACATTTACGGGCAAAGTCGGCGTTTTCAGATAAGAAACCGTACCCAGGGTGAATGGCTTGGGCGCCGGCTTTTTTGGCGATATCGATAATCAAATCGCCCTTTAAATAGGAGTCTGCCGGCGCACTGCCGCCTAGATAGAAAGATTCGTCGGCCATGGCGACATGGCGCGCTTCTTTATCGGCATCGGAATATAGGGCAACGGTGCGAACGCCCATGGCATGGGCCGTTTTGATGATGCGACAGGCGATTTCACCGCGGTTAGCAATTAATAGTTTAGTAAACATGTGCTTGGTCAACATCAAAGGGCTCCTTGGGTATCACTTGGCTTTTGCATGGGCTTGGAGGGCGTTGAGTGTGCTTGTTGCCAGTTAGGCTGACGTTTCTCAAAAAAGGCGTTTAAGCCTTCTTGGCCCTCGGTCGATACCCGAATGCGGGCGATACGCTCGCTAGTGTAATCAATGGTTTTTTGGTCTATCACGCCGTCTTCAAGATGCGACAGCAGTGTTTTTACCCATGCCATGCCTTGCGGGCTGTTGGCTAGCAACGCGTCAATCATAGGCTTTGCGGCGGCGTCTAAGTCATCGCTGATCTCATGAATGACGTTAAGCTTTAATGCGGTTTCTGCACTAAAACGCTCGGCGGTCAGCATGTAGCGGCGCGATGCACGGTTACCCATAGCGCGGGCAACGTAAGGGCTAATTACCGCAGGAATTAATCCGAGTTTTACTTCGCTTAAGCAAAAGCTGGCGCGCGTCGTGGCGATAGCGATATCGCAGGCGCAAATCAGCCCCAGTGCGCCGCCAAAGGCTGCGCCTTGCACTAATGCAATGGTGGGTTTTGGAAAGGTATCTAAATCCTGCATCAGTTTTGCTAAGGCTTTGGCATCATTTAGATTTTGCTCAAAGTCCATTTTGGCTTGTTTGCGCATCCAATTGAGATCGGCGCCGGCGCTGAAGTTTTTGCCGTTTGCTTTGAGTACCAGCACTTGGCATTGCTTGTGCTCAGCAAAATAGCTAAGGACGCTAATCATCTCGCTAATCATCACTTCATCGAAGGCGTTGTGTACTTCTGCTCGGTCAAGAATAAGCTCGGCAACGCCGTTATTGAGTGAGTAACTCACGTGCTGCAAGTTGCTTAATTCCTGTGGCGTTATTGGTAAATTTGTCATAACTGTTTCCCTATCTTATTGATTTGCTGTGTATACGTATGGTTTACATACGGAACACACCAAAGCGGGTGTCTTCGATAGGGGCATTTAATGCCGCCGATAGCGCAAGGCCGACCACATCGCGGGTTTGCGCTGGGTCAATAATGCCGTCATCCCATAAACGGGCGCTGGCATGATACGGATGACCTTCTTTATCGTACTGGGCGACAATCGGCGCTTTAAAGGCTTTTTCATCCTCAAGTGACCACTCTTCACCTTTACGGGCTAAACCGTCGCGACGCACTGTGGCGAGAACGCCTGCGGCTTGCTCTCCGCCCATCACAGAAATACGGGCGTTAGGCCACATCCACATCATGGTCGGTTCGAACGCACGGCCACACATGCCGTAGTTACCCGCGCCGTAGCTGCCGCCAATAATCACAGTGAATTTAGGTACATTGGCACAAGAAACCGCGGTCACCATCTTAGCGCCGTGTTTGGCTATACCTTCGTGTTCGTACTTTTTACCCACCATAAAGCCGGTGATATTTTGCAGGAACAGCAGTGGAATTTTGCGCTGGCAGCACAGTTCGATAAAGTGCGCGCCTTTTTGCGCCGACTCAGAGAACAGAATGCCGTTGTTGGCGACAATGCCGACTGGGTAGCCGTGAATACGGGCAAAACCGCATACTAAGGTTGCGCCATAGTTGGCTTTAAACTCATCAAAATCAGAATCATCGACGATACGGGCGATCACTTCCTTTACATCAAAGGGCTTTTTCAAGTCGGTGCCGACAATGCCGTACAGTTCGCTAATGTCGAACTTCGGTGGTTTGACAGGACTTAAGAGTGATTTGATTTCTTTTTGATGATTCAGGCGTGATACCGCGCGGCGGGCAAGCTCCAATGCGTGCTCATCGTTTTGGGCTAAATGATCCGCTACGCCGGAAATTTTAGTGTGCACTTCGGCGCCGCCGAGTTCTTCGGCGCTGACTTCTTCACCTGTGGCCGCTTTGACTAATGGTGGGCCGGCTAAGAAGATAGTGCCTTGATCTTTTACGATAATCGATTCATCCGCCATGGCCGGCACATAGGCGCCGCCTGCAGTACATAAGCCCATCACCACTGCAATTTGCGGTATGCCTTTAGCGGACATTTGCGCTTGATTGTAAAAGATGCGGCCGAAATGGTCACGGTCGGGGAAGACTTCATCTTGGCGGGGCAGGTTAGCACCGCCCGAGTCGACTAAATAGATACAAGGCAAGTGACAACGGCTGGCAATATCTTGGGCGCGTAGGTGTTTTTTAACGGTAATCGGGTAGTAAGTACCGCCTTTAACTGTAGCGTCGTTGGCGATGATCATGCACTCAACACCGCTCACACGGCCGATACCAGCGATAATGCCTGCTGCGGGCACTTCTTCGTCATAAACTTCAAACGCCGCAAATTGTGATAGCTCTAAAAAGGGCGAGCCTGCATCAAGCAGCTTTTCAACCCGTTGACGTGGCAGCAATTTACCGCGGGATAAATGGCGCTCTAGCGCCACAGGGCCGCCGCCGAGTTCGATTTTATTGAGTTTAGTTTTAAGATCGGCCACTAGGGCGGCCATATCGTCTGATTTTGCTTTAAATTCATCGCTACGGGCGTTGATACGACTGCTTAATTGCGTCACTTTGATTGTCCTTATAAAGCGGAAACTCGGTATCACCTTGCTCGAATGGGTGGCGCAAACTGTAAGTTACAGTGAGGTGCAACCCATTCACTTGTGAGAGATTATTTAAACTCGCGTTATTTCGACTCATTGAACAGTTCGCGGCCAATCAGCATGCGGCGAATTTCTGAGGTGCCGGCGCCGATTTCATACAGCTTGGCATCACGCAGTAAGCGGCCAGTGGCGTATTCGTTGACATAGCCATTGCCGCCTAGCAGTTGAATTGCATCCAGTGCCATTTTGGTGGCGAGTTCTGCGCTATAAAGAATGGCGCCTGCGGCATCTTTACGGGTGGTTTCACCGCGATCGCAGGATTTTGCCACGTTATAGACATAGGATTTGGCGGCATTCATGCCTGTGTACATGTCGGCTAACTTGCCTTGCACTAGTTGGAATTCACCGATGGATTTGCCAAATTGCTCACGCTCGTGGATGTAAGGCACAACGATGTCCATACAGGCATTCATGATCCCCAGCGGACCGCCAGACAGTACGACACGCTCGTAATCTAGGCCGCTCATCAGCACTTTTACGCCGTTATTGAGGCCGCCTAAAATGTTTTCTTCTGGTACTTCTACATCTTCAAACACCAGTTCGCAGGTGTTAGAGCCGCGCATGCCGAGTTTGTCGAGCTTTTGCGCTTGGCTAAAACCTTTCGAATCACGTTCAACGATAAAGGCGGTAATACCGTGTGCGCCTTTGGTTAAGTCGGTTTTCGCGTAAATGACATAGGTGTGTGCATCTGGACCGTTAGTGATCCACATTTTGTTGCCGTTTAAGATGAATCGGTCGCCTTCTTTACGGGCATGCAGCTTCATCGAAACCACGTCAGAACCTGCGTTTGGCTCACTCATGGCCAGCGCGCCAATATGCTCACCGCTCACCAGTTTTGGCAGGTACTTGGCTTTTTGCGCTGCATTACCGTTACGGTTGATTTGATTGACACACAGGTTTGAGTGGGCGCCGTAACTTAGGCCGATAGAAGCTGATGTGCGGGAGATTTCTTCCATCGCCACGACGTGGGCTAGGTAGCCCATGTTCGCGCCACCGAACTCTTCGGGTACAGTTACTCCGAGCAGTCCCATTCCTCCAAGCACAGGCCAAAGTTCATTGGGAAAGGCATTGTCGTGATCCACTTTCGCGGCAATTGGGGCGATTTCATTCGCGGCAAAATCCTGCACTGCATCGCGCAGCATATCGACGTCTTCGCCTAGGCCAAAATTCAGACTTGTGTAGAGAGAGTTCATTGCTTGTGTCCTTTCAGATGTTCTAATTTCAGATTGTTATAGTTTTTATGATTTTTAGGTGCTTGAGTCTTTTAAATCTTGTACTTAAATCCGTAGTCGTTATCGCCATCAAATTGATTTGATTTTGTGTTAACGGGGATTTAGGCTTTTGCCGTTTTGTTATCTTCTAAGGCTAAACGGCACTGCTGCTCGGCGGAATTGAGTTCCATTAATACGACTTTGATGTCGTCCATTTGCTGTTGTAGTGCGGACTTCTTTTCTTCCACTAGCGCCAGCATGGTATTGAGCTGTGAGGTGCTGCTCTTGTCGGCATCGTATAATTCGAACAAACGACGGGTTTCTGCCAAAGAAAAGCCCAAGCGTTTACCGCGAAGAATGAGCTTGAGACGCACCCTGTCTTTGAGGCTATAAATACGGGTTTGGCCGCGGCGTTTAGGTTTAAGCAAACCTTGGTCTTCGTAAAAACGAATACTACGAGTAGTGATATCAAACTCTTTTGAGAGATCACTGATCGAGTAAGTCGTTTGTGGTGTGTTCGTTGCGCTCATTCATGCACCCTAAATAATCAGTTTTAAGCAAGATATATGAAGTTTACGTAAAGGTAAAGATTTTGGCTTTTATTCTGTTGGCAAAAAAGTGTCAATCCCAATTGCCATCAGCCTGTGCAGCGAGATTAAAACGTATGCTTTAAATTAGTGTTCTCACATAAAACCACAAATATCTTCTGGTTATAGGCTAACGTCTAATAGTGGGCTTTAGACCTCCTTGCTAATAATAGAAGCAGGAAGGGGTAGTTATTGCGGCTGACGATGTGAGTCGCAGTCCTGATTGGAGGACATATGTTGACCGAACAGCAAAATGCATCTGTAGCGCAAGCCACAAATCAAAAACAGAACCAACAAAAACATCAAGCGTTGCACCAAGCATCCTTGCTTAATAAAGCCGAATTCTGGGGAGAAGCGGCGAAGACGCTCGATTGGATTAAGCCGGCGCAAACTGTGCTCGATGAATCGCAGGCACCGTTTTATCACTGGTTCGCCGATGGTGAGATGAACACTTGTTATAACGCCGTTGACCGCCATGTGTTGGCTGGACGCGGTGACCAAGTGGCTATCCAGTATGTGAGTCCTGTTACTGATACTGAATACGGCATTAGCTACGGGGAGTTACAGGCTCAAGTGAGCCGACTCGCGGGCTTTATGCAATCTATTGGTATAGGAAAGGGCGACCGTGTGGTGATTTATATGCCTATGGTGCCGGAAACCGCCTTCGCTATGCTGGCCTGTGCCCGCATAGGTGCGATTCATTCGGTGGTTTTTGGTGGTTTTGCCGCCAATGAACTCGCGACTCGGATTAACGATGCCAAGCCTAAATTGGTCTTGTCGGCATCTTGCGGCATTGAGCCTTCGGGCGTCATTCCTTATAAGCCTTTACTAGACAAAGCATTGGAACATGCTGTTCATCAGGTGGAGCATTGCCTGATTTTAAATCGCAGCCAGTATCAAGCCGATTTGCAGGAGGGCCGTGACTTAGATTGGCAAGCCGCATTAGCGACTGCACCTAAGGCCGATTGTGTTTCTCTTAAGGCCACAGATCCCTTGTATGTGCTTTATACCTCAGGCACCACGGGTCAGCCTAAAGGTGTGGTACGCGATAATGGTGGTCATGCAGTGGCACTGGCTTGGTCGATGCAGCATATTTACGATATTCAAGCGGGCGATGTGTTTTGGGCGGCGTCCGATGTGGGCTGGGTTGTCGGTCATTCTTACATTGTGTATGGACCTCTATTGGTGGGCGCAACCACCTTAATGTACGAGGGCAAACCTGTGGGAACGCCAGATCCCGGCGCATTTTGGCGCACGATTGCCAAATATAAGGTCAAAAGCTTTTTTACGGCACCGACGGCCATTCGCGCAATTAAGCGTGAAGATCCTGACGGTGAATATCTACAAGGTGTTGATTTAAATTGTCTTAAAAATGTTTTTTTGGCGGGGGAACGTTGCGATCCCGATACCTTAGTTTGGGCACACACTAAACTCGCTAAACCTGTTATTGATCACTGGTGGCAAACCGAAACGGGCTGGCCAGTTGCCGCAAATTTGATGGGCACGGCGCCTGTCACCATTAAGCCGGGATCGCCTGCTCTACCCGTGCCAGGTTATGCGGTTGAAGTACTGGACGAATTAGGTGAGCAAGTTGCGGCCAATACTTCGGGAAATGTAGTGATTAAATTGCCTCTACCGCCGGGAACCTTAACGACACTGTGGCAAAATGATCAACGCTATCAAGATAGTTACTTGTCTATGTATCCGGGTTACTACTTAACTGGCGATGCGGGTTATACCGATGAAGACGGCTATCTCTACATTATGAGTCGTATCGATGACATCATAAATGTAGCGGGGCACAGGTTATCGACGGGACGCTTCGAAGAAGTGTTATGTCAACACCCTGATGTGGCCGAAGCCGCGGTAATTGGGGTAGATGATGCGCTTAAGGGCCAAGTTCCCCTCGGATTAGTGGTACTCAAGAAAGGCGTGACGATCAGTGATGAAGAGCTGCATAAACAGTTAATAACCCTGGTACGCCAAGAAATTGGTCCCGTCGCTTCCTTTAGGTTAGTGAGTGCGATTCAAAAATTACCTAAAACGCGCTCGGGTAAAATTTTACGCGGTACTATGCGAAAAATTGCCGATAATCAGCAATATACTGCGCCAGCGACCATAGAAGATCCACAGACCTTAGAGTTAGTGCGTACCGCGCTCACTCGCATGGGTTATGCCGATGCCTTAGTGTAAGAAATAGATCGTAAAGGTTTTTATAGAAAGAGTGTAAAGGTCTTATAGAGAGTTGAAATATCAAGGCGATAGTAAACTGACCAAGCTTACTATCGCTTTTTGCGTATGGCATTTCTTATTTCGGCAAAATCAAAGATTGAAATTTTCACCTCAAATTTGCTAGTCTTGCAGGCTCATCACGTACAGCTATCACGCACAATCATCACCTACAGTTTTACTGTAATCAAATGGCTTAGGGACGACCCTAAATACGCCTAATCTAACATGGGGACGACCCCTTTATGGGAGTTCACTATGAGTTGGTTCTTATTAGTTCTTGCGGGTTTATTTGAAATTGGTTGGGCTATAGGGCTTAAATATACCGACGGTTTTACGCGTTTGTGGCCAAGTATCTTTACAGTAGCGTCGATGGCAGTGAGTGTGTTGCTACTAGGACTCGCGGTTAAGCAGCTACCTATCGGTACGGCTTACGGCGTGTGGGTCGGCATTGGTGCTATGGGTACGGCGATTGCGGGAATTATCCTCTTAGGAGAAGGCGTTAGCTTACTTAAAATTGCCAGTTTGATATTGATATTACTGGGTGTTTTAGGGCTTAAACTTGCCCATTAATTGACGGTTCTATTAGTGCGTGTTGACGTTTCGAGATTAAATTTTGTTCGCTCTGGCAAGCTCGTGATCACGAAACGAGGAGTGACGTGTAGTTATTCTACTCAAATGACGAGTGACAAAGAGCAAGAGCTTGCCAGACGAACCCTTCGGGCAGCGTTTGGCTGGCGTTTCTGCTGCGTTATCGCCCGTTTATGTAGAATAACTACACTGCACGGGCTTTGCCTTGCATAAAAGCCAGCCAACTCGCTGCAAAAACAACCCTGAAACGTCAACACGCCCTAGATAAAATGAGACCTAAACGATTGGTACTTTCGGCACAATCGAAATTGCCAATCGTATGTCTCTGGTAATTAAGTTACAAAGATCGGTATAATTACCCCTCAAAATTGGTTAGCTCTAACCTCTGTGACCCGTGGGAATAATATAATGCAAAACCACAGCAATCTTAATGATATCGGCGTAATTGGCCTTGGTGTTATGGGTAAAAACCTTGCGCTAAACATCGCAGATAACCAATATCACGTCAGCGCGTTTGACCTCGATCCTGTTAAAGTTAATGGTGTTATACAGCAAGAAAAACAGGAACGTGCTGGACTCGAATCTCGCATTCTTGGCTGTGCTAATCTTACCGAAATGTTAGCCAGTCTCACAAAACCCCGTATTCTTGTGCTTTCTGTTCCTGCTGGTGCCCCCGTCGATGGTGTCTGTAGTGCCTTGATTTCTGCAGGAATTGAGTCCGACGATATTGTTATCGACACTGGTAACAGCCTATGGACTGACACTGTTGAGCGTGAAGCGCGCTACAAAGGTCAGTTTGTATTTTTCAGCTCTGCAGTTTCGGGCGGCGAAGTCGGTGCGCGTTTTGGACCCTCACTTATGCCAAGCGGCGATATCGATGCATGGCATCACGTGGCACCTATTTGGAAAGCGATTGCCGCTAAGGTTGATGCCAAAACTGGGCTACCTATCGAACGCTTTGAGCCGGGTAATCCCGTGACAGAAGGCGAGCCATGCACGACTTATATTGGCCCCGCGGGTGCTGGCCATTATGTGAAGATGGTGCATAACGGTATTGAATACGCTGACATGCAGTTGATTTGCGAAGCCTATCAAATGCTGCATGACGGTTTAGGCATGAGCGCTGCAGAAGTGGGCGATGTGTTTGAACGCTGGAACAAAGGTAGTTTAAACAGCTATTTGATGGGGATCAGTGCCGAAGTCTTAAAACAAGCCGATCCATTAACGGGTAAACCGCTGGTGGAAATGATCTTAGATAAAGCGGGCCAAAAAGGCACGGGTTTGTGGACGGCCGTGAGCAGTTTACAAATTGGCTGTCCCGCGCCGACGATTGCTGAAGCTGTGTATGCGCGCGCCGTAAGTACCCAAAAATCCTTACGTCTACAACTCAGCCAGAAATTGGCTGGGCCAAATGCACCTGTTATCGATGACGCACAAAAAGCACTGTTGATTGAAGCCCTTGAAAGCGCGTTATATTGTGCAAAAGTCTGTTGTTACGCCCAAGGCTTCCAGTTGATGGCGATGACGGCTCATGAACAAAAATGGCAGTTAGACTTTGCTGAAATTGCAAAAATTTGGCGTGCGGGTTGTATTATTCGCGCGACTTTCTTGCAATCAATCACTCAAGCCTATGAAGACAAATCTGATCTTAGCAATCTGTTGATGGCGGACAGTTTTGCGTCTGCCTTGTCTGAAAAGCAAGGCCTATGGCGTACCGCAGTCGCGACTGCGGTGATGCAAGGCATTCCAGCACCGTGTATTAGCTCGGCTCTGGCGTATTACGACAGTTACCGCTGCGAAACATTACCAGCAAACTTGCTCCAAGGTCAGCGTGACTTTTTCGGTTCCCATACCTTTGAGCGTATCGATACCCCTGCTGGCGAGAAATATCACTTAGATTGGAGTGTCAAAGAGCGCACCTTGGCTAAGGTTTAGTGAATGTGAAAATTCGTACGTAATATTATAAAAAAGCCCTCATAATTGAGGGTTTTTTTATGCCCGATCTACATCGATTTGAACTGAAAATTAACTCATTATCTCCAAAGATAATAGTTATGACTTTTTTATTATTTTTTCGCGACGGACCTTATCCCTAGAGTTAAATTCTTAATTAGATTTAATAGTTAGTAAGATCATGTCTGTGGTTTTAATTTTCTGCATATATGGTTTTTCAGCGGTTCATTTTTAATATTTAATTTCAATGCGCTTTAATGTTTTTTTATAGTTTGAATTGCTACTCAATATTTAAATTCGTTATGTATTTATAAGATATTCAGAATTTTATTAGATTTAAATCGGTACGTCATGTTGTTATTTCTATCTCTTGTTAAAGTGTAACCATTTGTTTGAGGTTAAATTGGTATGTCATGTTGTTATGTTTATTTTTTATGAAAGTGTAACAATATATTTTAAATTTTAAAATATAATCAAACAGATGTATTATTAATTATAACTCCTTGAAATTACATTTAGTCTAATGATTTTATTGGTTAATTTTCTTGTGATTTAAAGGTTAAACTAAATTTAGTATGTCTATTTTTATTGGGTTTATAGCTAGGAGATATATATTCAATCTGCCGTTCTGTTTATTGTCGTTTTCATTCTCATTATTCATATGTTAAAAGATGTATCACCATTAAATGCTAATGTTGGTTTTTGGTGTTCAATAATAATTAAAATAACAGTATTTAATGCGGATAAATAACGAATAAATCCTAGTTATCCAATATTAAATAATAAAATGTAATGACAAGAAGGAATGTCTATCCATGCGTATGTCCATTGTTGCATTAAGCATCACGGCCGCCTTATTGGCAGGTTGTGGAAGTGACAAAAAGGCTCCTGAGCCAGTTGCTAAGGTCAACACAGCACCAACAACTGTCGATATGACCATTGATGTGTCGCAGTCTCTATTATTCACCGGCAAATTAGATGCGACAGATGTCGAAGGTGGTTTGACTTACTCTTTAGTTGATCCTACTGATTTAAAACTAGGTACTTTTACTCTAGTTAATAAGAATACTGGTGAATTCACTTATTCTTCCGATGCGAGTGAAGGTACTGAAGTTGTCAGATTTAAAGTATCTGACGGTCAGTATCAAGCAGAGGCCAGCTTAACGATCCATATCAGAAATGGCGATCCCTTATATGCTTACCAGTGGCATTTAAAAAATACAGGACAGAATGCTTTTGCGCTAAACCGTGGTGTCGCTGGTGAAGATATGAATGTGAGTGGTGCTATTTCAGACCAATTTATGGGACAAGGCGTGATCGTCGCAGTGGTGGATAGCGGCTTAGAAATTGCTCATCCAGATCTGATGAACAACAGTGTGAATGGTGGCTCATACAATTTAATTACTGGTACTGTTGACCCTACACCTTTCTCCGGTTCTGCTGATGCTGCTCATGGTACTGCAGTAGGTGGGATTATTGCAGCCGAAGGTTGGAATGGTATCGGTGGTCGCGGTGTGGCGCCTAAGGCAAAATTGATTGGTTTCAACTTCTTAGATTCTGACCCAACAGGCAAAGTTAAAAATGTTCAAACATTTGAAAGCTTTACAAAATCACATGGTGCTAGTGCCTACAGCGACAGTGCGCGTGTCTTTAACCAAAGCTATGGTTACAGTGTGCCATTTCCCGATAAATTTAATGAAGATGAAACCGAAGTTTATCAAGATATTGCAACTCAAAGCTTCGATGGTAAAGGCAGTATCTTCGTTAAATCGGCAGGTAATGGTTATAAATACTACCGTTGGAATACTTTTTGGATACCGGGAGATTACTTCACGGCAACGGCGGAAAATCCCGCTAACCATGGTTTACCTTTCCATAATTCCAACATGTCCTCTGACAATGCTAACATTTATAACTTAGTCGTTAGCGCGATTAATGCTAATGGTGAACTCTCTAGCTATTCATCTGTGGGCTCGAATATTTTTGTAACAGCCCCCGGTGGTGAAGATGGGGGTGATGATCCTGCGATTGTAACAACGGATTTTATGGGGTGTAAGAGTGGTTCAGCGATTGCAGAAGATCGTCCAAGCACGCCGTTCCACGGTGGGTTACATCCTTTAAACTCAAATTGTGATTACACTTCAACGATGAACGGTACCTCATCCGCGGCACCAAATACTTCAGGTGCAGTCGCTGTGATCATGAGTGCAAATCCAGATTTGACTTGGCGCGATATACGTCATGTTCTAGCCAAAACTTCAACCAAAGTGAAAGCTGATATTGCGGCTAAAACCGTTACTATTGGTCAGGGTGAAGGTGCTCCAGAATATGCTGCTATTCCGGGATGGCAACAAAATGCTGCGGGTTATTCATTCCATAATTTTTATGGTTTTGGCCGTGTTAACGTCAGCGAAGCGGTAAAACTGGCTAAATCCTATGCTGAGGATTTAGGTGAATACGTGGTAACTGAATGGCAAGCAAGTCAAGAATTGGCAAAAACGATTCCTGATGCGGACGTCAATGGTGTCAGTGATACTCAAGTGGTGGCGGATGATTTAGTGATTGAAGCTGTACAAATCGAGTTAACGGCAGATCACTTACGCCTACCGGATCTGGCTGTTGAGCTAATATCTCCAGCAGGAACTAAAAGTGTGTTAATGACGCCTTATAATGGTTTGGTATATCAAGGTGTCATGGATAAAACCAACCCAGAAGATTTAGTAACAGGTTTCGATGCGACGCCTATGCTGTCTAATGCTTTCTATGGTGAATCATCAAAGGGTGAATGGACCATCAAGCTTATCGATGTAAATAGCGGGGACTACTCGTTTATTCAATTTGATAAAGGCCGTACTCCTATTTCTATTGCTAACGAAGCTGATGGTAAATTGAAAGGTTGGTCAATTCGTTTCCATGGCCACGCTGCCAAGTCTGCATCTTAAGGAGTATTAAATGAAAGCATTGAATCTATCATTAGTTGCAGTTGCTCTTATGTTATCTGCACAAGCTATGGCACATGACAAAATCGATTTGGATAAACCTCAGGAAGAAGTAAAAGAGGTTACTATGAGCCGAGCGCAATTCTTGAACTTAGACAGCCAATATTTTGTCAAAACTGACGCTGGCGTGGTGAAAGAAGCAAAACAGTTGACGAAAGGGCAAAAAGTGGTGACTCAGTCTGGTAAGCCATTTGCAGAAATGACAGGAAAATTAGTTGTTAAGCTCAAACCTGGTGTTTCTGCTGCGGATTTTGCAAAAGCTCATGGCCTGAAAGTGGATTGGCAGAACAAGAGTAATTTATTCTTGTTAGCCGCTGAAGAAGGCACAGATCTCATCAGCTTAGTGAACGCGATTAAGGCGTCACCCGAAGTTGAACGAGCTAAGTTAGATCGTGCCATTGCCAAACAAGAAATACAGTAGTTTTTTTGTTTGATTTAAAGGGCCTGTTGGCCCTTTTTACTTTTTAATTATGCAAGTTCATCAGCAGCAAAGGCGATCAGCTTTTGCCAGAGTGCTTGGGCGACGGGGCCTAAAGGTGAGTGGGGTTTTCGCATCACATAGTAATCGAGTTGAATGTTGTTTTGCCTTTCACGCAGATCCAGTGCAATCAATGCGCCTTGTTTGAGTGAATCTTCAATCATATAGTGCGGCAGCTTGCCCCAGCCCATACCACTTTGAATAAGCATTTTCTTGGTATAAAAATCATTAACATACCAACGTCGTTGCCCCGCCTGTACCCCAAACTCAATATTCGCAGTGCCTGAGCCCGTATCTTGGATCACGATTTGGTATTCATTAACGAGCTCTCGTGCGTAGGTCAGTGTCGGATGACGCTCAAGCATGCGCGGCGCGGCAACATCGAGAAGGCTACCGGAAAATAAATAGGCTAATTCTAAATGGCTCGAACGTATGGGTTCTATTCCGCCTGCGGAGATGATGATTTCGGCTTTATCTTGATTCAGCGCTTCGAGCGCACCAGTTAAAAACTCTTGTTTGAGAATAATTTGGGTATAGGGAAACTCATTTTGAGTCAGCTCTAAAATCGGCAAAATTCGAGCGAGATTAAAGGAGGCTTCAAAAGCTAAGGTGATGCTTGCTTCGTTACCTTTGGCTAAATGCTTCGCTACTTGCTTCATTTCTTGCGCTTCATTCAGTACCCGCAGGGTATGTTGCAGCAGTTTTCGACCTTGCTCAGTGATGGCGAGTCGATAACCTTCGCGATTAAACAGGATAAGATCGAGTTGGGATTCTAACTGTTTGATACTTTGGCTAATGGCGGGTTGGGTTTTATGTAACTTGTCACTGGCAGCTTTGAGTGAGCCCGCCTCAGCTACGGTTTTAAACATCAGCAGTTGGTCTAAGGTCACAAGGATTGCTCGCAAGTTATAAATTATTAGTTTATGAGATATTAGATTTTATTCCATATTTATTTATCTTTTATCGGCTCATAATCGATTCCATTCTCACTCGTCGTCTGCGAATTTATACCCAAGACTGACGGCAATATCACGTTTAATGGGGTGTGTGCGATGCGATTTTCAAACTTATGTGATACCAAGGGTTCAAGTATCAATGGCTTAGAGGTTGATACACAGAAGTTATTCCTTTGTGCCAATACACTCAATCGCGCCGCTGCAACCGTCACATTGGCGATGAGCATAGTGTTTTTCATCTCGGGATTTGCCAAGTTATTTGGCATGTCTATGTTCCATGTTCCGTTCACATTAATGAATCTTCCCACCGGATTTGGCTATTTTATTGGTTTGATGGAAGTGATTGGCGCCCTTGGATTGTGCCTACGTGACTACCGAGTGTTATCGGCGAGCGGTTTGCTGGCGATTATGATGGGGGCGATTTATTTCCACTTTAACTATGAAGCGCCGATTAATGCACTGCCTGCATTGAGTTTATCGGCTGGACTTTTTCTGGTTATTAAACTGGATGAAATTGTTGAGCGTTTAGTGCGATTTCAGCGGCAGTTGGTGCAGAGTCGTTCCGCTTTTTAAGCGTGCATTGAAGTGTTATGTAGAACAGTGAGTTAAGTGAGAAATACTGAGTTTAAAGCCAGTAGTACAGATATAAGTTAATCAACACGAGAGGATTATGATGCAAGTTAACGCGAGTCGTATGCCTGTGCTATTTGTGCCCCACGGTGGTGGCCCAATGCCTTTGCTCAATGATGTTAATCATAGGAAATTGCGTGCATTTTTAACTTCAGTAACAGTGCCAATACCAGCTCCGAAGGCGATTGTGTTGATCACTGCCCATTGGGAAGAATCTGTGGTGACTTTGTCGAGTAGCCCAAAGCCAAGTATTTTGTATGATTACTATGGATTTCCACCTGAGGCTTATCAGCTGACATATCCTGCACCCGGTGAGCCAGAATTAGCCGCACAGATTACGAATATGCTAGCGGATAAGGGCATCACAGCCCGCTTAGATAGCGAACGCGCATTTGATCACGGTACTTTTGTACCACTTAAGTTGATGTATCCTGAGGCGAATATTCCCGTGGTGCAGATGTCGTTAGTCCACAGCCTCGATCCTAAAACCCATATAGCGATTGGGGAGGCTTTAGCGCCGCTGCGGGACCAAGGGGTGTTGATCGTGGGGTCTGGCATGTCGTTTCACAATATGCGGGCATTTTTCTCAAGCGATCTCACAGTGCAAAGCCGCAGTGCAGAATTTGATTATTGGTTGACGCAAACTTTAACGGCAAGTGTTAGTTCTGCCGAGGTAAAAACAGCGTTAACTCATTGGCAATCAGCCCCTGAAGCGCGTTTTAGTCATCCGCGGGAAGAGCATTTATTACCGCTACACGTGTGTTTTGGTGCAGGCCATAATGGTTCATCCCATGCCAAACGCAACTTTAATGGTATTTTGTTAAACACGCTGATCTCTGGTTATATCTGGCAATAAATGGGGGGAGGATTGCCCTCGTCGATAATAAGCCAAATTGAAGTCGTGCAGCGTCCAATAAAAAAGGTTCGTATCTATCGAAGATATGAACCTTTTTTATTCAGGATCGCTTGTCCTAGCTTAATGATTTTACCCTCATGCGGTAAACACTAAACCCACGCTAAACAAGGTACTGAAAATCATGGTTAACTTAGCTGTGCGGCCGAGTAACGGATTTAAGGCTTCACCAGAAACGGCATAAAAATCGCTACTGAGTTTGCGGGCAATAAGCAGAGATAATCCCGCAAGTAGTACTGGTAAACCGGGTAAAATACCGAATAAAAAGCCAGCGATGACTAAGCCAAAGGGCAAATAGATTAAGGCTTGATAAAGCACTTTTGCCTGAGCTTCGCCAATACGTACCGCTAGAGTATGCTTGCCCGCTTGGGTGTCGGTACGGATGTCGCGAGTGTTATTCACCAACATAATCGCAGCGTTAAATAAGCCAATCGCACAACCTAATAACCAAGCATTAATAGTCGTATCGCCCGCCTGCAGATAATAACTGCCCACCACTGCAACTAAGCCAAAAAAGACAAATGCTGCTACTTCACCGAGCCCATGGGAGGCGAGGGGATAGGGGCCACCACTGTAGCCAAGAGCACCTAAAATAGCGGCTGCGGCGAGAATGGCGATGGGCCAGCCTCCGTGCCAAATCAGATATGATCCCACGGCAAGCGCCATTAAGAGACAAAATATCATGGCATTGCGAACGCTTGTTGGTGAAATTAAACCACTTTGAGTCACGCGAACGGGCCCTAAGCGCTCGTCTGTATCTATGCCGTTTTTAAAATCAAAATAGTCGTTAGCGAGGTTGACGGCGATTTGTAATAAGACAGCACACAACATTGAAGTGGCAGCGATTAACCAGCTGTAACTCTCAAGATGCAGGGCGAGAATGTTGCCTATCAGTAGGGGACCTATGGCCGCGGGTAGCGTACGGGGTCTTATTGCTAAAATCCAAGGATTCATGGCGTCCAGTCATTATTGGTAAATGGGAATGGTACCGAGCAAGGGCTCAATTAGCGCATAGCATAACAAGATTTAACACGAAAGTGAGCACTATCTAATAAACGCATTTAACAGAGTTTGAATTGGCGCACATATGTTCACTGATGCAGGATGAGATTTGTCGTTAAGTTCAAAGAAAATCAAAAAAGTCTGTGTTTCCATAGTTAATGTTAATGGAGGCTTTGTGCTGTCCATGACATAGGCGTAACGCTAAATACTCTATTTAGTAGATAGCATAGGCGGTTGTTACCCTATGCTCGTTATTTTTTGCCGCTACAACAATGCCGATAAGGACATATTTGGATGCGTTTTGACAATAAGGTGGCATTAGTCACTGGGGCTGCGGCTGGGTTAGGTCGAGCGTATGCCATCATGTTGGCTGAACGGGGGGCAAAAGTGATACTCGTCGACCAGCCGTTATCGTCTTATGAGTCAATTTCCACCGACGGCGCTCAGACGAGCCAAGCTAACTTAGAATTAATGCAGACCTATTGCAGCATTATTAAACTCGGTGGAGATTGCATTTATTTTGTGCTTGATGTGAGTCAGCGAAATGAAGTGAATAGCATGATTGAAGAGGTGATCCTACGCTGGCATCGCATTGATATCTTGATTAATAACGCGGGCGTTTATGGTGCTTGTCCTTTTGAGCACATTAAACTTGAGCAGTGGCAACGGCAATTGGATGTCGATCTCAATGGCAGCTTTTATCTCACTCAAGCTGTTTGGCCTTATATGCAACAACAGCATTTTGGCCGGATAATGATGACAACGGGAGCCTCGGCCTTGTTCGGTGACTTGCATCAAGTTGGTTTTAGTGCGAGCAAGATGGCGCTGGTTGGCATGGTGAATAGCTTATCATTAGAAGGTGAAATTCATAATATTCGAGTCAATAGTTTATGCCCTCAGGCCGTAACCGCGATGACGGCCAAACATTTAGCGAGTACGATTCAGCCGCTATTTTCCTTTGAATCATTAACGGCGACTACGGCTTTCTTGGTGAGTGAACAGGCGCCAAATGGTCAACATCTACTCGCCGGAGCGGGCAGTGTTAGCCATGGCATGTTTGTCGAGTTTCAGCCTATGTATTTTAATGAAGGTCTTTTTACGCCAGATAACCTCGCGCAGCAGTGGCCACAGTTACACCAATCCTTCCCCGTGACTTTGCACTCCTGTGGAGAGGATAAGGTTTTGTCTTGGTCTAAGTTAAGTGCGCTAGAACATCACATTAAAATCGATTGATTCATCATGCTTGTATTTGAACTAAGCCTGCATCTATAGCGATTTAAATCCAGTAAGTGGCTCAATAAAGCCGTAAATGCTAACCACAATAAATAACATAGATAATCCAGCGTGCCTCGTTTAATTCCTCACCGTTGGAGTGATGATTTGATTGTGAATAATCGATAGAAGACTGGTCAGCTTAAGGCTAACTGAGTTACCCTTTAAGATTAATTGCTAATTACGCAGTAGGATCCCATGAGTCAGGTATTAGACGATCTTTTATCATTACTTTCCCTTGAGCAAATTGAAATTGGCCTCTTTCGTGGTCAAAGCCAAGATCTGGGTTTTGGGCATGTGTTTGGTGGTCAAGTGATGGGCCAAGCACTGAGCGCCGCAAAACAGACTGTAGCTGCTGAGCGTAAGATCCATTCATTACATTCTTACTTTTTACGTGCAGGTGACGAGAAGTTGCCGATTGTTTATGAAGTGGAAAATATGCGTGATGGCGGTAGTTTTAGCGCTCGTCGGGTTAGTGCAATTCAAAAAGGTCGCCCTATTTTTCATATGACCTGCTCTTTCCAAGAACCTGAGGAAGGCTTTAGTCATCAAGCCGCTATGCCGCAAGTGCCCGGACCTGAAGGTTTGTTGAATCAGCAGGAATTGGCGCTGACGATGCGGGATAAAGTACCGCCGAGCATACTTGAAAAGTTTATGGCCGATGCGCCAATTGAGATGCGATTGGTCAATCCACTGCACCCTTTTGCGCCTAAAGAAACCGAGCCGTACCGTTATGTTTGGATGAGGGCTAATGGTCCTATGCCAAATGATGCCCATATCCATGAATATTTACTCGCCTATGCCTCAGACTTTAACTTTTTAGTCACGGCAGCTCAGCCCCACGGTGTATCCTTCTTAAGTCCAGGGGTACGAATGGCGACGATCGACCATGCGATGTGGTTCCACCGCCCGATTAATATGGGGGAGTGGTTGCTTTACAGTATCGATAGCCCTAATGCTAGCGGTGGCAGAGGTTACGTCAGAGGGCAGTTTTTCAATCAACAAGGCGAGTTAGTGGCTTCTTCTACCCAAGAAGGCCTGATACGCATGGTAAAAGGACGTTAGTATGTATCTGAAAATAAAATCGTTTATATTGTTCTCTCTCATGGCTGTCTTGCTCAATGGCTGCGTGACTGTAACACCTGAACAACCGATTATCATCAATGGCGCAGCTGGCTATCTAGAGAAGATCCCATTACCTCAAGGCTGCCAAATCATTATTGCCATTATTGATTTGAATACTCCAGGCGTCATCGTCGCACAAAAAACCTTCAATATCGCCAGAGCACCTGTGCCATTTAAATTTACACTGCCCGCTAAATCGATCGATAAAAGTATCCAATATGGGGTGGTGGCGATGATCAAGTTTCAAGACCAAGTGATTTTCCAAACCTATGACAGGTTCCCAGTTATCAATAATGATAAGTTCACGACAGAAGTGTTAATGAAAGCGGTTATGGCGAATTAACCACTGGCCATAACTGCAATAATATTGTTTTTATATTGATGAAGATTTAGCCCTTTCAATTCTATATTGAAAGGGCTTTTTTGTGGTCAATAATCCGCTTGCTATGCTGTAAATGTGAGATTAAGTATTAATTTGCTCTATACAGGATTAAGAATATTAATGCATAAGTTAGTTAATTTTTATAAGGGGTATCATTTTGTAAAATATTATACAAATACAAAATGCATACAATTTGTTAATTTAATGTTTAGTTTTTGATTCTTTATTGTTTTATTTAGGGTCTTTTGCGTTTATTTTGTAACTAATGATATTTATAAAAAAGAATATTTATTTACGGGGATTTATTCTGTTTAACCTAAGGCTATTTTTGAGTTGACACTTAAAGGTTTAGTTTAACTATTTGATTTAATGTTTATTATTTGTTTTTATCGATTTTTATACTACGACTTATCGTTGGGACATAAAATAGTCTGATAAAGGTTCTATGGATTTATTTTAACAAGGTATGAGCTTGTTCGTCATTTACTGAATTACGTTCTGTTAATTTACTGTTTTAATTTGTATCATCGCGTGTTACAAATTGTCGCGATAAAACTCAGTGATCATCATCACAGTAAATTGAATGGTTATTCATAAAAAATGTCAGTTACGGGTGATGTTTTTGGTTGTCGCAGCGTTTTCATGCCACCCAAACCTGAGTTTTATAAATCATACAACTTATAAGAATTAGGGAAGTCACAATGAAAACTAAAATAGCACTTGCAGTGTCTATGGCACTGTTATCGTCGGCGGCAAATGCACAAACCGTATTATCACCTACGGGTGAAACCTTGCAGTTAGATATTCCAAGTGAATTACAAGTCACTTCATTACGCGGTAACGCTGCCGGAGCTGAGGTTAAGTTTGTACCTGAAGCAGATTTAGGTGAGGGTGAATATACTTATATCGTTCGTTTACGCGATAGTTCGGTTGCTAATTACCAAGGAACTATTCCAGGATTGAAAGCGACTAGTTCACAAAGAGTGCAGGTAAACGGTACTTCAAAAGTTGCTGTGAACGGTAAACTTGATGCTTCTAAAGCTGAAGTCAAAAGTTATGTTAGTTATTTGAAAGTAAAACAGAACCGATTTTTAGCTAACGCGAGTGCGGCTGTTGGCACTAATCTGCAACCATTAACGACATATCAGTATGCGTTAAACGGTATGGCGGTTCGCATGACTCAAGCTCAAGCGAAGAAAATGGCTGAGTTACCTGAGGTTGCGTTTGTTGAGCGCGAGCGCATGGAGCAAATGGAAACCGACGTCAGTCAAGCGCTTATCGGTTCTCCTAATGTATGGGATGGCAGCGCGACGGGCACGAAAGCCATGGGGGAAGGCGTGATCGTCGGTATTATCGACTCAGGTATTAACTCAGATCATGCTTCTTTCGCTGATGTTGGCCAAGATGGCTATGACCACACAAACCCATTAGGTCAAGGCATCTATATTGGTGATTGTAAAACTGATTTCGCGAGCATGTGTAATGACAAGTTGATTGGAGTTCGCAGTTACTCTGAGATAACAAATAACTACGACGATGCAAAAGTGTTTGGTGACACCCCTCCAGCTAAAAATGGTGAGGATTACGGTGGGCATGGTACTCACGTTGCGAGTACCGCAGCAGGTAACATCCTAGTGAATGTGCCTTATGTGCAAGGTGAAACAGGTAAGTTAGAAAGCGATGGCATTGCGACAGGCCTTGAATTTAAACAAATCTCAGGTGTTGCACCACATGCAAACATCATAGCTTATCAAATTTGTAATCCGGGTAATGCGGGCGACACTTATTCTGGCTGCCCGACCGCACCGATTTTAAAAGCCTTAGATGATGCGATTAAAGATGGCGTCGATGTGCTTAACTTTTCTATCAGTGGCGGTGGAAACCCGTGGAATAGTGCGACGGAACAAGGCTTTTTAGCCGCGCGTAATGCAGGGATTTTTGCTGCAGTGGCTGCGGGTAACACACGTGCCGCGACAAGCACGAGCCCTGCGATTAATCAAACACCTTACTCTACGCCTAAAAATGCACCTTGGTATACTTCGGTCGCTAACTCGACTCATAACCGTGACATAGTACGCGCCGTGGAATTTAATGGTAAAAACTATCATTACACTGCTGGTTCTGGTCCGGTTCAAACTGAAGTGCTCAAAGGTGTTCCCCTTTATGCTGGCGCAATCGATGCGACCAATTTTGAAGCCTGTAAACCGTTCCCAGCAGATGCCTTTAAAGACAAGATCGCCGTTTTAAGACGCGGTGTTTGCTCATTCGATATCAAAGTGGCCGCAGCAATGGCCGCTGGCGCTAAGGGTGTGATTGTTTTCAATAGAGATGGTGAAAATAATGCGCGTCTGACTATGTCGGGGCTGGATAAATTGAATATTCCAGCGGTATTTATTGGTGATATTGATGGCTTAGAATTGATTGCTGCTATGGCGGCAAATCCTGCTCTTGAAATCACGCTGTCTCCAACCCCTAAAGTTGCCAGTAAAGAAGCGGATGTTTTATCTGCCAGTTCATTGATTGGACCTAATCTGACTAACGATGTACTCGTACCCTATGTTGCTGCACCGGGCAGTGACATCTACGCTGCTTATTCCGACCAACAGTTTGGCCATGATGAAACAGGTACAGATCCTGCCGATTTCACTTTGATGTCAGGTACTTCAATGGCGAGTCCTCACGTTGCGGGGGCAGGTGCGTTACTTAAATCACTGCATAAGGATTGGACGCCAGACAACATTCGTTCTGCGCTAATGATGACGGCAACGACAGCCCAAGCCATGAAAAAAGCCGATGGTAAAACCGTTGCAGATCCGTTTGACGTGGGAGCTGGTCGTATTCGTGTTGATTTAGCGGCAAAAACGGGCTTAGTGATGGATGAAAGTGCCTTAAACTACGAGATTGCTAATCCTTCGACAGGTGGCGATCCACGTAAGCTAAACATTCCAAGCATGGCTGATTCACGTTGTATCGATACTTGTACTTGGACACGTACTGTCACTGCAACGGCTGATGGTAGCTGGACTGCAAAAGGCGTTTCCACAACGGATAAATTCGCGTTAACTGTGACGCCAGAAAGCTTTAATCTCAAAAAAGGTGAAAGCCAAACGATTACAGTGACTGCGGATGTGACTGACGTCGGTGCAAGTTGGGGCTTTGGTAACTTAGTATTAACGTCCGATACTTTCCCAACGGCTAATATGCCGATCGTAGCTAAGATAGCTAAACGCGATTTACCTGCTTTGGTTAATGTTTCAGCCTCACGTGATGCAGATGAACGTAATTTGGCGCACTTGAAAGCGATTGATCTACCGGGTGTTGCGGCGACAGTGACTGCACTTAAATTAAGCGCTACTTATGAATCAAGTGTGAAACAGGATTCAAATACCGATAGTGCATTTGATGATTTGGCCGATGGCGTAAAAGTATTTAGCTTTAATGTTGAAGATAAAGCTTTATATTTCAATGCATCAATCGGTAATACAACCTCTCCTGACTTAGACATGTTTGTGATACTCGATAAGAAAGACGGTAGCAAGCTTTCTATCGCGGCATCTTCTGCGTTTGGCGGTTCAAAGGAAAGTGTATCTATTAAGAACCCAGTGAAGGGTGAGTATATTGTCGTTGTACAAAACTATCAGGCATCTGCAGCCGATGCGGATGATGCCTTTAGTTTGAAACAAGTAACCTTATACGATGAAGCGGGTGATAACTTAACTGCAAATCTTACGGGTGATCATAAAGATTTCAATGTCAACTTAGCATGGAAACAAGCGATGCTAGTGGGAGATGCAGGCATAGCTATGCTGACGCTGACCACCACTGATGACAAAGTCGCACCAGTTGAAATTCCGGTCGTATTTGAGCGCGTCAGTGATGACGTATTACCTCCTTTAGGCAGTACTGTTTCTGGTGAATTAACACCTGGCACCGCTAAAGTGATGAAGACGCGTATCGAAGCGAACAAAACGCAAGAAACTCGTGTTTACACCCTAGAGGCGTTATTACCAGAAGGTCACGAAGTGGCTAATATTAGCCATCAAGGTGCGCAAGTGGGCAATAAGATCACTTGGACTATCGAAATGGCCTCTGCTGCTGCGGCATTAGATGTCACGTTTGACTTAGTGCCACGTAAGGCGAGTCAAGGCAACATAGTGGCATTGACCAACAAAGTGAATAACGACTCGGCTGAAATCTTGAAGCAGGAGTATCAATTTGATGTTCCAGAAGTGGCGCCAGTAGCTGTGATTGAAGCTCCTGCCACTGTCCAAGAAGGTAAACCTTTGTTCATCGATGCGAGTAAGTCGTCGGATGCCAACAATGATCCTTTGACCTACAAATGGACTCAGTTAGGGGGCACCAGCTTTAACTTTGACGCTAATGCGGCCAAGCTTAATCTCGTCGCACCAAACGTGAGTGGCTCTGCTCAGACGGTTTCATTCCAACTGACAGTATCTGATAACCACGGCAATAAAGATTCAAGTGTTGTGTCTGTATCTGTGACTGAAACACCAGCCAAGAAAGATGATGGTGGTGCCTTAGGTTGGTTAAGCTTGTTGTTGCTACCTTTTGCTTTTGGTCGTCGTAAACAAGGCTAAACCCTCAGAGTAAAATCGGAAGGTTTAATGGTAAGAGAGAAGGGCTGATATTGATATCAGCCCTTTTTGTATTTGCTGGTTTGTGTTAGCGATTTGACATTAAAAAATCGACAAAGGCGCGGTCTGCTTGGCTGACAGGGCGCTGCTTTTTCCATGCAATATGGAGGTTTAAAAATACCGGTGGATCGAAGGGTTTGGCTAAAATGTCATCTTTTGAGCTTATCGCCATCTCAAGTACACTGGTGATCCCAAATCCTTGGGAAACAATCTGTTTAATCAGATTAATCAAATTGGTCTCGAAGGCAATATTGGGCTTTTTGCCTAATTCTTTGGCTTGAGAGAGTATCCACTCTCGGTGGAAATAACCTGTCTTGAACATCACTAATTCATGGTCGAAAAAGTCATGTAGACTCACAGCGCTATGTTCCGCTAAAGGGTGTTCGGCACCCATGGCGATCACCATTTGCTCACGGATCAACAGCTGACTATCAAATTCGGGCTGTAGGTCTTGGGCGGTAATGATCGCAATATCCACTTCTTCCTGTTGCAACATGCGCAGTGCATCCCGTGTCCCGCCTTCAAACAGTGATAGTTTCAATTCGGGGTATTTATGCCGAAAAGCCATTAAGCGCGAGGGGAGATAGAAAGAACCCAGCATGCCCGGCACGGCAATGCGGACCTCTCCCGAGGTGAGATTGGCCATGGCGCGGATTTGCGCTTCGGCCTGCTTAACTTGTTTTAGGATCAAAGTGGCGTGTTGATGCAGGACTATACCTTCGGCCGTGAGTGTGAGCAGTTTATCATTCTTGTTGCTCGTACGATTGACTAAGGTGACGCCGAGTGCGACCTCTAAGCGCTTGATACTTTGACTTAACGCGGGCTGAGCCATATTCAGTTTCTTGGCTGCGGCGGTAAAGCTGCCGGTATTGGCAAGGGCATCTAAATGTTTGAGTTGGCGAATATCCATTAATCGGGCTCGTACTATTTTATCAGTGGCAAGATGTGTACTTTTGGCGCGCTATTTCTATAACAAAAATCAATGATTACGATAGATATTATCTATTATTGTTATGTTATGCCCAGTGATAATCTTTGTCTATCCTATGAGTGATACTTGGTCGAGGCTCCCGTGCAAGCCGTATTAGATACTATGATTGACAATAAACAGCGTGACACCCGATTGATGTGGGCGCTCTGCGTCGCTTCAGTGGTGGTCTATATCAACTTGTATTTAATGCAAGGCATGTTGCCGCTGATTGCGGAACATTTTGCGGTCTCAGGCTCTAAAGCAACCTTGATCCTGTCGGTGACCAGTTTTTCCTTAGCCTTTTCATTGCTCTTGTATGCGGTACTGTCAGATCGTATCGGTCGACACACTCCAATCATTGTCAGCTTGTGGTTATTGGCATTGTCTAACTTACTATTAATTTGGGCACCGGATTTTAATGGGTTAGTGCTAGTGCGATTGCTACAAGGTGCATTACTCGCTGCCGTACCTGCGATTGCCATGGCATACTTTAAGGAGCAATTATCACCAAGCACTATGCTGAAAGCCGCAGGCATTTATATTATGGCGAACAGTATTGGCGGGATTGTTGGACGTCTGCTCGGTGGTTTAATGTCGCAGTTTTTATCTTGGCAAGAATCTATGTGGTTGCTGTTTCTAGTGACGTTAGCGGGGGTGGCTTTAGTGAACTATTTGCTGCCTTCACTTGCAGATGCGCAGTCGATGTCACCCAGTAACACTGCGCCTTCCTTATCAAAACGCGCCCGTTTAGCGCAAGATCTTCATGGCTTTAGTCATCATCTCACCGATGCGCAAATGCGTTTGGTCTACGCGATTGGCGGCTTGACCTTTATGATGATGGTGAATCAATTTAGCTTTATTCAACTGCATTTGATGGCTCCACCCTATGAATGGAGTCGTTTCCAAGCCACCTTGATTTTCCTGTGTTATTCCAGCGGCACTATTGCGTCATATTTTACTGCGAAATGGCTCGCCAAATTTGGCCAACATAAGTTGTATCAGTGGTCTTGGTGCGTGATGTTGCTCGGCAGTTTACTGACCCTGTTTGATACCACTTTGACCATTAGCTTAGGTTTTTTAATGACCGCCTGTGGGTTCTTCCTTACCCACAGTTGCTGTAATTCCTTTGTTGCAATGCGGGCCAGTCGTGATCGAGCTAAGGCGACGTCACTCTATTTATGTTGTTATTACTTAGGTGCTGCGATTGGCGGCCCTTATTTGATGATGTTTTGGCATGAGGCACAGTGGCGAGGTGTGGTGATGGGATCGTTAACCTTATTAGCTTTGATCGCCTTAGCAATCACCCGTTTGCATTACCATCAAACTCATGTCAAACGGGCTTTAGTCTAAAGCTTAAATATGTCCTTTAGTCATCGGAATTAATGTACTGTTTGCGGTCTAAATCGTATTTACGCATTTTGTCGTAGAGGGTTTTGCGGGGCAGTTCTAGCTGCTCCATGGTCTGCTTAATACTGCCCTTGTTGTGGCTAAGTGCTTCTTCAATCAGTACCCGTTCAAAAAACTCTACCCTTTGTAGCAGGGACATACTCGAGTGCAGGCTTGGAGTATTGCCTAACGTGCCGGCAAAGGCAGCTTCTCCGCCCAGCAGCACAAAGCGTTCGGCTAGATTACGTAACTCACGCACATTGCCTGGCCAGTCGTGGGAAGTAAGTATCGCGTTTTGCTCCGCATTTAAGGCGATAAGCGCTTTGTGATAGCGTGCCGATGCGACGCGGGCAAAGTGTAAAAAGAGTAACGGAATATCTTCACGGCGATCTCTCAGGGGAGGGATGGGCACAGTCACCAGATTTAAGCGATACAACAAGTCTTGGCGAAATTCCCCGGTGTCACACAGGCTCTTTAAATCTACTTTAGTGGCGGCGATTACCCGTATATCAAGGCTGATGCTTTTGTTTGACCCTAAGCGTTCAACCTTACGGTCTTCAAGTACCCGCAGCAGTTTTACTTGCAGCGACAGTGGCGTACTCTCAATTTCATCTAAAAATAACGTGCCACCATTGGCATATTCAAATTTGCCAATGCGCATCTTATCGACGCCAGTAAAGGCCCCCGCTTCGGCGCCAAAGAGTTCACTTTCAATTAAGTTTTCGGGGATTGCACCACAGTTGATGGCGACAAAGTTGGCTTGGCTGCGGCTGCTGTGGTCGTGTAAATAGCGGGCAACAAGTTCTTTACCTGTACCGGTTTCGCCTTCAATTAACACATCCGCAGGCGTATCTATCACTTGGGTTATGATGTGGCGCATACGGTTGATGCCGACACTGTTGCCCAAAATACGAGGGCCCGGTACGCTTTGGCTTTCGAGATCCTTTTTAAGCTTGCGGTTCTCTAAGGTTAGACTGCGTTTTTCTAAGGCGCGTTTAACCACATCGAGTATATGTTCGTTATTAAAGGGTTTTTCGAGAAAGTCGTAGGCGCCTTGTTTTAAGGCATTGACTGCCATTGCAATATCACCAAAACCAGTGAGTAGCACGACGGGGAGATCGGGATCTTGCAGACGGATTTGTTGCATTAAGCTGATGCCGTCTAATTGTGGCATGTTGACATCCGATATCACCATTCCCGCCCAATCTTTATGCAGCAACTTAGCGATACCTTTGGGTTCTGTGGTGGCGAGCGCCTTAATGCCCTCCAGTTCAAATAGTTGAACGAGAACTGTGCCTATGTGCGGCTCATCGTCGATGATGAGAACAGAATAATCTTGAATTGAATTGGGCACACTCATAAAACTAACGTTCCTCGAGCAAGTAAATAGGTAAAATAATCTGGAAAATAGCGCCACCCTCTTCGGCATTGGCAACGTTAATTTGGCCTTGCATGGATTCGATAATACGTTGTGAAATCGATAAGCCTAGCCCCAGTCCGTGCCGTTCGTTGGTGGTAAAGTAGGGTTCGAAGATTTTCTCCATTTGGCTTTCACGCACACCAGGGCCCGAATCTTGGATACTGATGCAAAACTTATCTTCACTGGTCACGCGGATAACCAATTGGCGTTTAACCGATTGTTGCATAGCAACAATGGCGTTGCTCATGATATTGACAAACACTTGTTGTAATCTAACCTTATCGCCCCAAACCTGATAGTTGCCGTTGGGTAATTGCACATCGAGTTCAACACCCTGTTTATCAATTGCAGGTTGAACTATGGTCAGGGCTTGCTTGATACAGCGGCCAATATCGGTTGCGCTATCAGCGCCTTGGCTCTTGCGGGTAAAGCTTTTAAATTGCCCAACAATATCGGCTAATCTGTCGGTAAGTTCAATAATAATCTTGATATTATCCAGTGCCTTATCTTGCATATCACGGGCGAGAAAAGTTTGGGTATTTTGGGCATAGCTGCGAAGTGCCGCGAGTGGTTGATTGAGTTCATGGTTAATACTGGCGGATAAACTACCGATTACTGTCAGTTTTGCCGCTTGGATCAGCTCATCTTGAGTATCTTTGAGCTGATTGTTGGCCTGCTGTAAGTCCTGAGTACGTTCTTCAACTCGCTGTTCTAAAAGGCTTTGCGCTAGTTGCATTCGGTGTAGATTGCGACGGCGCTCGGCGTTAAATAGGATGCTGAGTGCCAGCAAAAGATAAATACTAGCTGACAGTAACATCAGCGCGGGCAAAGAAGTCAGTAAAGGTTTGATTGGCGCTAAGATGTGTACTCGCCAGCCTGCCTTAGCCATTGATTGGTGGATGTCCATGTATTGTTCATGGTCTGTACCCGTTTGCAGCTGGTAGAGCATAGCTTGACTACCACTTTCATAGGGCGGCTTCATCAACAACTCTCCTATGGGACGTTCAGCATAGCGTTTAGAGGCATTAAGGGCATATTGCTTGGCTTGGGTAAGCGGGGTTAGTGACTTTAACCGCCATTCATCGATACTGGAAATAAAGACGATATCTTCAGGATCACTGATAAGGAACTGATACTGACCCGCAATCGCGATACTGGTACTTTGTTGCTCTATGTCGGCAATATTAACTTTGACTATAATGGCCCCAAGTATGCCTTTACCACCTTGTTGATAAATAGGGTAAGAGAAATAAAATCCGCGCTTATCTGAGCTGGTACCCACTGCATAATAACGGCCTAGATTGCCCGAGATAGCATCTGTGTAATAGGGTCTAAAGGAGTAGTCCTTGCCAATAAAGGAAAAACTTTGTTGCCAGTTACTCGCGGCAATGGCGATACCTAAGGCATCAATCAGATAGATATCGGATGCTTCGGTGACATGCTGAATTTCTTCGAGATATAAATTAAGCTCTTGGACTTTATCAGGATTCTGCTGGTCGTTCAGGACATTGGCGAGCATTGGGTTAGTCGAGAGCACGTGGGGAATACTTTCGTAGCGCGATAGTGCACCATCGAGAAAACTGACTAATTCCTTTAGTTGTTTCTCCGATTGCTTTTGGATCTCGATTTTACCTTGATGCAAATGCACCCAGTAGGTCAGTTTGAGGGTTGCAAATAGGCCTGCAAGTAACACAACGGTCAGAAAGAGGCGTTTCTTGGCCTTAGGCGTCATGGGCAACATGGTGGTTATCCTGATAAAGCAACGGGATCAATAACTGATACTGCGCATAATAAAACAAAGCGAGCCTGACTAGGCTCGCTTAAAATCTATCTGTAATCAAGGGGTAATCTCACAACCTTGAATTGCAGACTAATATCCACGCATCGAATCCAACCATTCAGGTAAGAAGAGTGAAATCTGTGGTACGTAAGTAATCAGGGCTAAGAAGGCTAGCATCACGAGTAACCAAGGCAGAACCGACTGAATCACCCAACCAATACTGCGCCCCGTGATCCCCGCGGTGACAAAGAGATTGAGTCCCACCGGCGGCGTTAGCATACCGATCTCCATGTTCACGACCATTATGATACCTAAGTGGATAGGATCTATGCCTAATTGCGTTGCAATAGGGAACAGAATTGGCGCCATAATGAGTACAATCGCCGATGGCTCCATAAAGTTACCGGCAGCAAGCAACAGTAAGTTAACGATGATCAGGAATCCCCAGGCGGGTAAACCCATGCTAACAATATACTCAGCAATAATGTGAGGGATACGTTCTGTGGTTAATACATGCGCAAATAGCATAGCGTTAGCTATGATAAACAGCAGCATGATACTGACCTTGGCACCATCGCGCACAACATGACGTATGTCTTTGTCGATAGGCGTTTTAATCAGTCCTAAGAACATATGGCCTAAGTTACGCGCAGTTGCTTTGGCTAAGTTTTCACCTTGATTACGCCATGCCACGTCTTTTAATGGCCCGATATCACGGTAGCCAAATACCGCAATAAGGTAAGCATAGACACAAGCCACAGCTGATGCTTCGGTTGGGCTAGCGACGCCACCATAGATAGAGCCTAATACGATAAAGATGAGTGCTAATCCACCCATTGCCTTGGCACTTGAAATCCCCAGTTGTTTAACGCCAGGAAAAGGACGTGAGGGCAAGTTTTTAAAGCGGGCAACGATATAAATGACGATCATCAATATAAATCCCATCATTAAACCTGGGATTAAGCCTGCCATAAACATTTTTGCAGCCGACACTTCAGTTGCTGCGGCATACACTAACATGACGATTGAAGGTGGGATCAAAATCCCGAGAGTGCCAGAGGTCGTGATCACGCCTGCAGCAAATTTTTCGGGATAACCTGCTTTTACCATGCCGACTATGACGATAGAACCAATTGCCGCAACAGTCGCAGGAGATGATCCAGAAACCGCAGCAAACAGCATACACGCCATAACGGATGCCATTGCTAATCCACCACGGACATGTCCAATACTGTCCATGGCAAAATCGATAATCCGTCTAGCGACACCACCCGTTGATAGGAAGGCGGATGACAGAATAAAGAAGGGGATAGCGAGTAAAGTGTAATGCTCTGATGAAGACTCATACAGCTTGAGTGCAACTGAAGCTAAGGAGTCATTCGAGAACAATAAAATCGTCAGCATGCTGGAAAAACCTAATGCGATAGCGATAGGCATACCGAGAAACATACATACGAATAGGGCGGTAAATAGGGTTGCAATAGCCATTATTTAGCCTCCTTTTGGTCAGAGACTGGATCTACTTTAGCGTTTTTAGCGCTCTCATCGATTAAATGCATACTTTCTTTCGCTTCATCGGCAAATTGGAAGCCTGAGACTTGGTCACGCAGAATGGCGATAAAGAGTTCGACGAAACGCCAAGTCAACATAAAAAAGCCAATAATTAAAATACTTTGAGATAACCAAATCGGTATTGCGCCATCTTCAATATCGATTTTTAAAGTGTTCCAAGCAAAATCTGGATCGAGGCTTTTTAATATAAATTGTGGGAAATGTATGTCTTCCATAGGCAAACCGATTTGATACATCTGGCTTAAGTAATCCCAACTGCCTTTTAAAAAGAGTCCGCAATAGACGATACAAACAAAGGCGGTAATAAGAGATACTATCTTTTTAGCCTTTGGCGCTAAATTTTTAACAAACGCATCGACACCAATATGGGCACCGACTTTAACCCCATAGGACATACCAAATAACACAAACCAACCGCAAAAGGTTAATGTAAGTTCTTGGATCCAAAGAAAACCCGTGTTGAAGAAGAAGCGAGCGACGACTTCTGAAAACACTAACAGCGTCATCAGAGTGATCAATAAATTGAGCACACCTTCTTCAATATAACCAAATATTCGCGATATCACAGCCATAATCCCCTCGCTGAAATGGCCGCCTAAGCTCGGTTGAGCTTAAGCGGCTATCATCATTATTATTTATTTGCAGCTACAGCAGCATCAATCACATCTTTACCGATTTGATCTTCAAACTTAGCCCAAACAGGTTTCATTACCTCAACCCATTTTTGACGTTCAGCAGGAGACAGAGTCACTAACTGTGAACGTTTAGAATCAAGGATTAACTGTTTGTCTTCATTGTCTTTTTCAGCGGCAATCTTGTTACCTAATGCGATAGATTCGTCTAAAGCTTCTTTGATGATCTTACGTTTGTCAGCAGGTAGACCTTTCCAGAAAGTGTCAGAGGTCACGACCATATAGTCGAGAACACCGTGATTACTTTCAGTGATTTGGCTTTGCACTTCATAGAACTTTTGTGAATAAGTATTTGACCAAGTGTTTTCTTGACCATCGATAGCGCGGGTTTGAAGTAGGGTAAATACTTCTGAGAAAGGTTTTTTCACAGGGATTGCACCAACAGCATCAAACTGGGCTGCTAGAACATCAGATGCCATAACGCGGAATTTTAAGCCTTTTGCATCAGCAGGATTTTTAAGTGGTGTGTTAGATGAGAACTGTTTCATACCATTGTGTAAATAACCCAGACCGACAATCCCTTTACGGCTCATGGAGTTCAGTAATGTTTGACCAGCTTCACCTTGTTGGAAACGGTTCACGGCATCCATATCATTGAATAGGAAAGGTAAATCGAATATTTGTAGACGTTTAGTGTAACGCTCAAACTTTGAGAGTGAAGGCGCGACAAATTGTACGTCGTTTAACAGCAGTGCCGCTAATTCGTTGTTATCCCCAAATAACTGTGAGCTAGGAAATACACTGACTTTGTATTCACCTGGTAAACGTTGTTCAACGAGTTCTTTAAATTTAAGTGCCATTTGGCCTTTAGGTGTGTTTTCTGCCACTACGTGTGAAAACTTAATTTCAATCGGTTCTGCAAATACGTTAAAACTGGTCGCAAATACGGAGGCAACAGCGAGCATTTTGACTAAGGTTTTGAGTGGACGGGTCAATCCAGTTTGTTGATTCAATATCATCTTGAGTTCCTTTTTCTGTTGTTAGGATTTGTCCTCAGTCTTGGTTAGTTTGTTACCAAGTTTGAGTAGGAATACAGCCTTGATTTCCCTGAGGTCTGTCTTACTAAAGGCAAATACCACGCCAACTTACACTGGCTTCTGTAAGTGTTTGGTTACTAAAGTGTAGTTCATTTGATGTTTGTCACACTTTTAGTTTGGTGGGTGAGATCTCGCTCACAGTGATTTTGTGTTTGGGTGGAAACCCACCCATAGTGAAGATCGGCCCCAAATTGACGGCTCTTGTCGTTGCAGATAAATTAAACAAACTTAGTTATTTTTAGATCAAAAAAAGCCGTAAAAGTATGCGATATAACGATAAATATTGTGGTGAGCTGCTTTAGGAGAAGAAGTGTAGGTGAGATGTGAAGTCTATGGAGGTTAAGTCGATAGCTATCGTAGTCAATCAAGACACAATTCATTTGATGACTGTTAGTCATCCTCTAAAAGAATACGTTTAAGGATAGCATCGCTAGGTAACAAGGCTAAATGGCCTTGTTCATCAAAGTACCAACCGGTAATAAAGCCTTTTTGGCGCATGCTGACGAGATTATGCATGACTTCCCGCGCTTCTTTTAGAGCCGTTTGCTCATCGCAGGCGTGGGTATGCTTTAAATAAGTGGCAATATTGGCAAGAGAAGCGGATTGACTGACGCTGGCCATAATGTTGATCTCCAAAAATGCTAAAGCAGAATGAAATCAGGCTGAGTGTCGATAGTGCTTAGTATTTAACGAAATATAAAATGCCGAACAGTACAATTTATCACTCGCTGATTGAGATCAAGCATAGTTGAGTGAGCACGTGGGTAAAGTTTATTGGGGGAGAAATATGGTGGTCGCTACTGGGCTCGAACCAGTGACCCCCTCCTTGTAAGGGAGGTGCTCTCCCAGCTGAGCTAAGCGACCT
>NZ_JADWMP020000028.1:0-63352 GCF_015767295.1 Shewanella sp. DW31 | reverse complement strand
TAGGTCATCGCCAAGCGCCTAATTATCTCATTGAGATGTAACCAAGCCAGCTGAATAAGCTGGCTTTTTTGCGTCTGCAATTTGTAAAATCGTCATTTAAAGACCAATGCTATATAGCATTATTCTATTCATTTTAGTTTTGGTTCTTCTGCTAGTTCTTTACATTTTTTCCTTCCTTTATTTCAGACTTTTATACTCTAAGTTGATTATTTACATGAAGATCTCGCTTAGTTTGATAAGTCCTTTTGCTTAGTGGTTAGTTTCCCGTTAGCATACAAAAATATTAATTTTTTTGTTAACGGCCATCTGTTGCCTATGCTTCGTAAGCTTTCGCTCGCGGTACTGCTTCCTCTTTGTATGCTGACCCTATATTTAGTGTTGGTCATAGGCGAGTACCTGTTCGAAAGTGACCAAGTTAGGGCTGAACTTGCGCAGCGACAATCGGCTTTGATAAAGCAACAGTTGTTCCGCATGCAGAATGTGGTTCAATCGGCGCAAGCTTTACAGGATGTGGAGCGGATTGAGCAGGAAGTTTCCTTAGCTGCGCTGGATATGGGCACTATGGTGTATATCTTGGTTGATGCTGAAAGCCGTATTCGTTTTGCTAATCATACTGTGTGGCGTGATAGTAATGCGACTCAAGTCATCGATGGTTATGATGTAGACCTTCACCGATCTGTGGTTCAAGCTTTTCTTCCGCAGATACTCGTTAATCTCGAGCGTTTAACTATTCAAGCATATTATCCCGTTCTTCCCCAGTATGGTGGGGCTGTTGATTTGATTTATCTTGAAGCCGATTTAGCCCCTTTAGTTGCCGAAGCTTCTGCTAAGTTGCAGCAACGTTTTATGCGGGTTTGGGGCCTTGGCGGATTATTGCTGATTGGCTTTACCTTTATTTTATATTTCCTGTTGATCCGCCCATTCCAAATGTTGAGCGAGGCAGCTAAGCAGGTTGGTACTTCTTCCTTTTCGACATCGATACCTTGGAGTTCATCTGAAGTTTTATCTTTGCAAGCCAGTTTGCAGCAGGCACATGAGCGTTTAAGTCGGGCAGTTAAACAGCTGAATGACAGTGAATTGCGTTGGTTATTTGCTGTGGAAGGTTCGCGTAACGGTATTTGGGATTGGGACATCAGTACGGGGGAGGTTTTTCTTTCTGATCGCTGGAAAGAGATGATTGGTTATGCACCTGATGAATTGGCTGGAGTATTCCAGACATGGGAGACGCGGCTACATCCCGATGATAAGCAGATTGTGTTAGATGCTTTGCAGGAATACGTTAGCGGAAAGAGTAAAGAATTTGAAAGTGTTCACCGCTTACGGCATAGAGATGGCCATTATGTGTGGGTGTTAGACCGCGGTATGTTAGTTGATTGGGATCCCCAAGGGCGCCCGACTCGCATGATAGGCATTCATATGGATGTGTCAGAAAGCGCGAAGAACCATGCTGCAATTACTGAGCTTGTGGATCAATCTGTTGTCGGTCGCAAGATGTTGCCCGATTTCTTTATGGGGCGTTTATCGCAATTTTTAACCCAAGGTAATAGTTCGGGGCAATGGGGAGCATTGCTGCTCGTTGAGGTGGATCGCTTAGGATTGGTCGCCACTTTAAATTCCCATGAATTAGAGCGCTTGTTAACGCAAATCGCGGCCCGTTTATCGAGTTATTTCACTGAAAATATAACGGTCGGTCGATTAGAGTCTGGTAATTTCGTTTTGCTTGCTAAAGATTTAGCGGCAGATGCGTCAGCCGCTGCTCGTCGTGCTTTAGCCCTTGCGAGTGAGTTAAGGCAAGTGATTGCTCGACCATTCCATTACGGTCATCATCACTTTGAGCTGAGCGCGTGTGTGGGGATCTGTTTACTCGATAGTATAGAAACCTTAGATCCTGCTTTAGTCATGCGTCGTGCCGAGTTGGCAACGTTAAGCGCTAAGCAAGCAGGTCAAGCTGGGTGCGCTTTTTACCATGCTGAAATGGACTTTCGCCAGAGCCGTGATGAGCTGTTGCAACAGGAATTACAAACCGCATTACAACAAGATAGCTTAACGTTAATGTTCCAGCCTGTGATCAATGCGACCAGTGAACTTGTCTCGGCTGAAGTGCTCACGCGTTGGTATCGTGCTGATGGAGAGTTTATTCCGCCAGCTGAATTTGTGGCGTTAGCAGAACAAGGGGGAATTATTGCTGAGCTTGATCTTTGGGTGGCAAAGCGGGTGTGTCTGTTTATTCAGAAATCGCGGGCTCAAGGAAGGAGTTTGCCTCCTTTGACTCTCAATATCAGTGCATTCTCATTTGGTCAGGCTGATTTTGTTGATGCATTCGTTGGGTTAGTTAAGGAGCATGGTATTGTGGCTAATCAACTGGGTATTGAGCTCAATGAGGCCGCATTGTTAATGCAACCACAGTTTGTCGATGAGCGTGTCTCTAAGTTAGTTGAAGCAGGTGTAGGCATCATCCTCGATCATTTCGGTTCGGGTTTGAGTGCCTTGA
Source organism: Shewanella sp. DW31 (assembly GCF_015767295.1). Taxonomy (NCBI): domain Bacteria; kingdom Pseudomonadati; phylum Pseudomonadota; class Gammaproteobacteria; order Alteromonadales; family Shewanellaceae; genus Shewanella; species Shewanella sp. DW31. Next base: position 60,861 of record NZ_JADWMP020000028.1, on the reverse strand, counting down.
GCTGCTTAGCTAATCAGCCATTAGTTGCGGTTAAATTGGATATGAGTTGTATCGATTCATTAACCACAATGCCAACAAAAGTGAATGTACTTATTACCTCTGCGCGGCAATTCAATTTGAGCGTTGTCGCCAAAGGTGTCGAATCATCCCAACAATATCAAGCTTTTGTTGAACTAGGCTGTGATGGCTATCAGGGCTATTTATTCAGTCGAGCTTTAAACCAAGCGGACTTTATCCAGCTTGTTTGTCCTCGTCCTTTATTGCGTAGCGTTTAAAGAAGTCGAGAGCATAGTTTAAGGCTTGGTTTCGGCAGGCGTCTTTTTCCATAAAAATCTCATGGGCAGCCCCAGCGATTACTTTCAATTGGCAATGGGTACTCACGGCGAGATTCTGGGCCGCATTATCAACAATCTTATCTTCACTCGCTTGCAGTATCAGTATCGGAGTGCGAATTTGTGCCGTTGCCAGTACGCAAGTATCTGCCGCATCTAAAGATTCAGTCAACCAACGGTTAGTGGGTGAACCGAGTTGTAACTTAGGAGCAGCATCATACAATTCTCGGTAGGCTTGGTATCGGCTTTGGCTGTGAGTTAGCTCATTCCCTTTGAATGGAACAGGTTTATAGTTTTGTCCTGCAAGTACATAATTAGGCTCGCCGCCATTGAGTGTGGTATCGAGTTTACTGGCTAACCAGCGTACGAACGCTTTTGGCATAGGTAATTTAATGCCATACATGGGTGCGGAAAATGCCGCGGCGGTAAAAATATCGGGATGCTGTTTGAGATACAAAGTGCCAATCGCGCCACCCATTGAATGGCCAAGTAGCATGAGTTGTTTGTCGTTTTGTGGTAACACTATCTTCTGCATAAATAGTGCAAAATCATCAATATAATCATTGAATCTTCGCACATGGCCCATGTGTGGATTGATTGTCATACGATCCGATAGCCCTTGGCCACGGTGATCTATGGCATAAACAGAGTAACCTTGTTGGTATAAGTCGAAGACCAATTCTTGATACTTTAAATAGGACTCGACTCGGCCACTGCTGAGAACGATTGCGGTATGCGCTTGGGGATGTTTGACCATCATATAGGCCAGCGTGACGCCGTCGGCAGAGGCTAGCGTGTCTTGAACAACGCTTTGCCAGAAGGCTTGCTGCTCTGAGGTATTTAAATCGTGTTCAGTCGAAAATGTCGCTTTGGCTTGGCTCATACTCAGTCGCAAATCATTTGGCTTGAATGGTTTGTTAGAGTGTAACAGACAACCATGGGAGTCTGAAAATACCGACTCCCATGAATTTCATTAACTTAGCGTGTCGCCTTTTTCGCTTCAATAAAATCATTGATTTGCTGTTCGAGGATCGACATAGGCACAGAGCCATTTTCGAGCACAGCATCGTGGAAGGCACGAATATCAAATTTGTCGCCGAGTTCCTGTTCTGCCTTGGCACGTAATCGTTTGATTGTTAACTCACCAATTTTGTAGGACAAGGCTTGTCCTGGCCACGAAATATAGCGGTCAATTTCGGTAGTGACATTGTGCAGTGATAGTGCGGTATTGCTGGCCATAAAGTCGATGGCTTGTTGACGACTCCACCCTTGGGCATGCATGCCTGTGTCTACGACTAAACGCGCCGCCCGCCACATTTCATAGGTTAGGCGGCCAAAGTTACTGTATGGATCTTGGTAGAAACCAGCTTCTAAACCTAAATATTCGCAATATAGCCCCCATCCTTCACCAAAGGCAGAGATATAGCCATAACGACGGAAATCTGGGAGTGAGGTTAGCTCAGAGTTGAGTGAAATTTGCAGATGATGACCGGGTACGGCTTCGTGCAAGGTTAAGGCTTCTAGCTCGTAGAGTGGGCGCTTATCCAATGCATAAGTGTTGACCCAGTAGTAACCGGGTTCATCATCGCTGTTCGATCCTGAATATCGCCCTGTGGTGTATTTCGGTGCAATTTCGGCGGGCACTGGTGCTATACCATAGGGTTGGCGTGGGAGTTTGCCGAAGTACTTAGGCAGCATGGCATCGGCTTTTTTGGCAATAAATGCCGCTTCTTTGAGTAACTGATCGGCACTGGTGGTGTAGAACTGGGGATCGGTCCGCAGGAAATGTAAGAAGTCGGCAAAGCTGCCTTTAAAACCTACTGACGCGATGATTTGTTCCATTTCTTGGCGGATACGTTGTACTTCTTTTACGCCCAGTTCATGCACTTGCGTCGACGTCATATTCAAGGTCGTGTAGTAACGTACCCTATTCTCATAAAATTCTGCGCCGTTAGGTAAGCTACTGGCCGCGATATTTTCCCGGGCATTGGGAATGTACTCTTTAGTCATGAAATCATAAAAGTTTTGGTACAGAGGTAGAACTTTTTGCTCAACTAAAGTGCGGCCTTCTTGGGTCAGCTGAGTTTTTTGTGCCTCAGTGAAATAGTTGGGATATTGAGTAAAAGGTTTGAAATAACTGCTCTTTTCAACAGGGACGATATAAGCACTGATACTGTCTTCAAAGCCATTGAGTGTCACTTTTGGCGGCGTTATTCCCTCGGCTAATCCTTGTTTTAGCCAGTGGGTTTGCTGGGCGAAATAGGTCGGGAGTGCATTGAGTTTGGCAATATAGTTGCGGTAATCCTCAAGGGTGTTGAATCTTCCCTGTGCGATTGACGTGATATAAGCGTGGAAGCCGCTTTCCGCCGTAATGGGCAGGTAATAATCCTTGAAACGATATAGGTCGACATCGTTTTGGATCTGATCTTCCAGTATTTGGGCGTTAATCTTATCTTCTTTACTCAAGCTGCCGCGGTCGAGTGCTTTGAGCTGCGCTAGTACTGCGATTTGACCTTGATTAAGCTTAGCGAGCGCGGCTGGCGAGAGATCCGTTAATTTTCCTGCGGCACTGGCATCGCCCATGCTGTAAGCCATTTCAGGACTCGCACTGAGCTGTAATTGCCAGCTTTGGTCGATAATCGCTTGCAGCGCTGGGGCGATTGGCTCAACTTGCGATTGTGCTGCTGATATTGCCTGTGACGATGGGGTTTGAATATTTTTTGTGGTTTGAGTGGCACTGCAGGCGCCTAATGCGCATATCAATAAACTGGGGGTTAAGAGTTTATGCATGTTAGATCTCTGATATTTTCGTTGTTATTGAAGTCATTATGCCTGATGAATGCGGCCGTTCCTTGTATGGATATTAAGCAGAATTGTGACTGAATGTGAATTTAAATGCGTTTAGCGCATAAATGCCCCCGAAAATGCGTGTTAAACTTAGTGTCCGCCCGCGACCAAATAACAAAAGCATTGGCTGGGTAGTTCAAATAGGGGTTAAATATGATTGATACATCCATTCCATTGGTGGATCTGCATCGTCACCTAGACGGTAATGTGCGGGTAAATACCATTTGGGAACTAGGACACCAACACGGCATTGCGCTACCTGCCGATTCTTTAGAGACGCTCGCACCTTTTGTGCAAATTCAGGGGAAAGAAACTAGCTTAGTCGCCTTCTTAAAGAAGCTCGATTGGATGGTTGCCGTACTCGCAGATTTGGATGCGGTTAAACGCGTCGCCTATGAAAACGTTGCCGATGCGGCGTTATCTGGCTTAGATTACGCTGAGTTACGTTTTAGTCCTTACTATATGGCGATGAACCATAAGTTACCGATTGAAGGCGTAGTTGAGGCGGTAGTTGACGGCGTTAAAGCTGGCTTAAAAGACTATAACGTGAAGATCAATTTGATTGGCATTATGTCACGTTCATTCGGTCAAGCTGCTTGTACTCAAGAACTTGAAGGCTTACTCGCCCATAAACAACATCTCGTGGCTATGGACTTAGCTGGTGATGAATTAGGCTTCCCTGGCGAGTTATTTAACGATCACTTTAAACGTGTTCGTGATGCTGGTCTTGCGATTACGGCTCACGCCGGTGAAGCTGCTGGTTCACAAAGTATGTGGCAAGCGATTCAAGAACTTGGCGCAACTCGAATTGGTCACGGTGTGAACGCGATTAACGATCCTAAGCTGATGGAATATCTTGCTAAGCACAGTATTGGTATCGAATCTTGCCCAACCAGTAACTTGCATACTTCTACTGTGGCTTCTTACGCTGAGCATCCATTCAGAACCTTTATGGATGCAGGCGTGTTGATAAGCCTAAATACCGATGATCCCGGTGTGAGCGCTATCGATATTAATCATGAGTATCGTATCGCCAAATCTGAACTCAAGTTAACCGATGCTGAGTTAGCGCAGGTGCAACGTAACGGCGTTGAAATGGCATTTTTATCGGACAGTGAGCGCAAAGCACTGTATGCCGCTAAGGTATATACCAATCACATTTAAATATCTAATCAGTTCAGAGCCTCACAGGCATTTCAATCCGAAGCGCATTGACGCAGAAATGGTTATTCCCTTTTTAGTCAATGCAACACGGGAGTGGGATGCCTGTGTGGCTCCCAAGGGGCGGGTTTCAACGCGCTTTATACTGCGTTTAAGGCTTTCGACAGAGCACCACTATGCCTTCAAGCCTTCGCCTTGTCTAAAGCGCGTTGAACTCCCGCTGAATGAACAGATATTTAATACGATTGGTATAAGCTCTGAGTCGTTACTAAAAATTGCCATCAATAAAAAATCCGACTCTAGAGTCGGATTTTTTTATGAGCGTTTACGAGTGCTGCGATAGGCGTTTTAGATCACGCGTGAGAACTGTTGCTGACGCGCTTTTTGACGATAGTAAAGATCGAAGCACATACAGATATTGCGGATCAATAAACGGCCAGTAGGGCTGATAGTGATCTGTCTGTCGACGATTTCAACTAACTTATCATCGATAAATGTCTGCATTAACTTAAGATCTTCCGCGAAATAGGTTTCGAAGTTAATCCCCAGTTTCTCATCAATTTTCGCCATATCCAGTTCGAAGTGGCAAATCAGCTGTTTAATCACTACGCGGCGGATTTCATCGTCACGGTTTAGGCTGCAACCTTTCCACAAAGCATGGCCTTCCTTATCTATGGCCTCATAGTAAGGGCGGATATCTTTCTGGTTTTGCGCATAGCAGTCGCCAATCTGACTGATAGACGATACGCCAAGACCTAACAAATCGCATTCTTCTTGGGTAGTGTAACCTTGGAAGTTGCGGTGCAGTCTGCCTTCACGCTGTAACTTGGCTAACTCGTCATCGGGTTTAGCAAAGTGGTCCATACCGATATATTGGTAGCCCGCGCCAGTTAAGGTCTCGATAGTTTGGTGCAGCATTTCGAGTTTTTGTTTTGGCGAAGGTAAATGCTCATCTTTGATCTTACGTTGTGCAGCAAAGCGCGCAGGTAAGTGAGCATAGTTAAATACCGACAGACGGTCAGGTGATAAATCTAAAACGCGCTGCATAGTGACGGCAAAGGTTTCTGGCGTTTGGTGTGGCAAACCATAGATTAAATCTATGTTGGTCGACACAAAACCCATGGCTTTCGCTTTGGCCATCAAGTCGAAGATAAATTGCTCGTCTTGTTCGCGATTAACGGCAATTTGTACTTCTTTATTGAAATCTTGTATGCCGATGGAGATCCGGTTGAAGCCCGCTTCTTTCAATGTGTCGAGCATTGACAGTTCTATCTCGCGAGGATCGACTTCAATTGAGTACTCGCCTTCTTCCGCAAAGTTAAAGTTAGCTTTAATCAATGACGTAAGTTTAAGAATCTGCTCAGGATTTAAGAACGTGGGTGTACCGCCGCCCCAATGCATTTGGGTCACACTGTAATGTTTGAACAGGGGCGCACGTTTGATAATTTCTTGGCTTAAATATTCAATGTACTGATCGGCTTTGTGTTGGTGGCGGGTGATGACTTTATTACAGCCGCAGTAATAACAAAGCTTGGCGCAGAACGGGATATGAATATACAGCGACAGTTTATCGCTTTTGCTATTTTCAATGGCCGTCAGCAGGTTTTGTTCGGTGAATGTGTCATCGAACTCTAATGCCGTTGGGTAAGAGGTATAACGGGGACCGCTGTAGTTATATTTTTCGATCATCGACTGATCCCAGCTAATCTGAGTGGGCTGCTTCAAGGCGTGTCCTCCGTGGGTAAATTAGCAACAAGCGAAGTATGCAAGGTTCTTAAGTAAATAACCTTGATCTAGGTTGTAAAAATGACGTCTGTCATTTTAGAAGTTACGCAATATCTATCAAAAAAGTACGCTTGTCTGTCGATATTTGGCGGTTTTGTGCGCAGGCTCACGGGAGTAAGGAGGGTAAGATTGGTGTGGGTTTTATCGAGATAACCTCAAAACCACAATATAAGTGGTCTTGAGCTATAGCAATTGGCTGGTTTAATGCATCGCTTTGGCTTGGTAATCCGACAGTTTTTTCGCATCATCACTAATGCCTTGCTCTAATGCGGCTTCAGACTTCATTCTGATCAAGTCTAACTTCATTCTTTCTTGCTTAGGCAAGGCTTGACGAGCATCCATGATGGGATGATTTTTAATTAACTCAAAGTGTTTGAATAATGAAGGGTAATCGGGAGCCACACGCTCACTTAATGACAGGATTTCAAATAATCGCCCAATCCTGACCACGCCTTCAGAGATCTCACAGCGGTCTTCAATCATGGCGGTGGCGATATAGCGGATATCATCTAAAACTTGGGCACGTTTTGCGTTCGCAGTCACTTCACGCTCGGCTTGTTCAGCCTGCTGACGCTTTTTTTGCTGCTTGAGTTTTAGGATTAAGAAGGTGGCGTAGCTACTTAGCGCTACTATGATGATAAAACCGAGAATAATGATAGTCGTAGACACAAAGACTCCTTATATGAATGGCATAAGGAGCCACAGCTAAAAACTGAGTTCCCTATGCCTTAGCACTGAGAGGTTAGAACTTGTCTTGATAATCTTTTAGTAAGTCAGCGCCTGATTCGAACTTGTCGAACAACTCATCGTCAGACAAAGACTTAGCAGGTGATGAAGGTGTGTCATCATCCATATCGTCGCTAATGCCCAGTTTAATCATCAGAGCTTCAATCTTATTTAGCTGTTGATCTAACCACTTTTGGTCAACCTCGTTGAGGTCGCGGCCTTCTTCAAGCATATCTAACAGCTGATTTAGTCTTGGATCTTCTTCCAGTTTCAGCAGTTTTTGCTCGTCAGTCAGCTTAGCTTGTTTTACTTTTGGCTGAGCGGCTTTATCTGTTACCACTGCCGCAGGAATTGCTAAAGCTACAGGCTTTTTACTGCCATGACGCGGGTCTTTTTTCTTAGCGGCCTGCTGTTGCGGCGCTTGCGCTAAAATTAAGCTTTCGTTATGACGACTACCTGATTTATTGCCAGAATCTTTACGTTTGCCAGTCGCTACAGCGCGATCTTGCTTCTTCACTCTTGGCTGTAACTTAGGGCTGTTCTCGCCGCCCTTGCGTGTTTTCTTGCTACGAGACATGGTCTTCTCAATTATTTACAACGTATGGCCTTGCAGACTAAGGGTGAGCTTGTCTACAAGGTGCGAAATTAGGCCGAGTGTTATACCAGATTATGATGTTTTTTGCATCAAAACGAGGTCCTTTGCGGCAAATAATAGTTCAAAATCGCTATTGTTTGCGAGGTACTCGAAGGTTTGTCGCTGATAAAAGCTCACATGGGTGAGGTTGTTCTTATAATGCCACTTAGCAAAACCATCTAATTCAGTCAGTAATGGTGTGCTTATCGCTAACCAACCACCAGAATGCAGTAGCCGAGAGAGCAAAGTCCACTCTTTTATAGGGTTTTGAAAATGCTCAAACACCCGATAACAGCAGATAAAATCATACTCTAGCTTTAACACGTCATGATTAGGGGCAAAAAAGGGATCATATTGATTTAACTTGTGGCCCGCATTTTCTATGGTCGTCAGGCTCTCATCATCGAGTATGCGGCCAAAATTCAATCCTAATAAACAGCCCGCTTGTTGCTGCTCTAATTGCGCTAACAGCGGCAAAATAAATTGCGATAACTGTTTTTGCTTCGACGCTATGCGGGAACGACCGTATCTTTGCTTCTCTGCCGCGGGGGGTAAATGGCTATTCGCATCCGCAAAGGTTAACTCACATGTCTTGCAAACATAAAAACTCCGCTTTTTATCTTGATGAAGGAGTCGTGTCTGACTGTTATGACAAAGAGGGCATCTGGGCATTGAGTCTGCTGAAGTGGTTATTAAGGCTTTGATTGTACCAATTATATTGGTTGAGTGCACATTTTAGACACTAATGGGGTGTTACAAAAGAAAAAAGGCGGCAGTTTAACTGCCGCCTTACAAAGGGTGCTTTAGCACCTTATCCTGATTCCAAGTATCCATACTTGCTATGCGACTTTCCCGGTCGGTATCCTTCTTTTTTTTACTGCTTTCCCTGCATTATTTTTGTTAATGGTCTTCCAGACACTTTATTTTTTTCTGTCGCCATCCTGACTACAGTTTCCGTAGATGGTCTCGCGACACATCTTTTAAAGCATCGTCATCATTGACGTCGAGTTAACCATCCATGTTACTTAAGTACCTTCCTGTGATAACAAGCATCCAGCCAGTGCATCCTAAGCTTATCGCTTCCTTTGCTACAGTTTACATCATGTAAACTATGTCCTGATGGGGCAAGTTACCCTGAGTGTAAGGTGTTTTGCTAGAAGCAAATTGGCGTTATCGGCCATCCCTTACAAAATTGTGCTGACCTGGATTTCAAGTGGAAATCACGACTCTTGTTATTATTAGAGAGTGGTCTTAAGTATATTATTGTTATTGAGTATCTTTATTCTTATATCTTGAACGTTAATTATACCGAAACCTGTAAGTTATTATTAATCTTTTTGTACAAACAGATGGGTTTATCTCGGTACGGGGCTTATTAAACCGAAATCTGTGATCTATGTCAAGCACGAATCTTCGCAGTTTACGTCCACGTCAACTTTGTGGCGTAAAAAAAGGGTGACAATACACCCTTCTTTTCACTCGCGAAGATTACTTCAGGCTAGAAAGATACTTTGATAGCGCGTCGATATCGCTATCATTTAGTTTTTTAGCCACATCTTGCATCATGCCATTCAAGTCATTATGGCGGCCCGCTTCACGGAATTTTGTCAGCTGGATCTTGATGTAGTTTGCGTGTTGGCCTGCCAACGTTGGAAAACCTGCAAGCTCAGCGCCTTTACCATCTGGGCCATGACATGCCATACAAGCGGTAATGCCACGAGAAACATCACCCCCCTTGTAAAGTTTAGCACCTAACTCAGGAACATCTTTTGCTTCAGCCACTTGGATTGCTTGGCTAGAAAAATATGCGCTAATGTCGAGAATATCCTGATCGCTTAGAGGCATTGCCATGCCACTCATGATAGGATCCATACGACCATCTTTACCGCCAGTTTGTGCTGCGCTACGGAAATCATGTAGTTGCTTTTGGAGGTAAGTGGCGTGTTGGCCCGCAATTTTGGGGTACATATCGATCATACTGTTACCGTCCATACCGTGACAGGCCGAACAGACAATGATTTTCGTTTTTCCCGCTTCAGCATTACCTTCAGCAATCGCAGGTGAAGATATGGCGGCAATTACAACAGACAGCGCAAGAGCTAGCTTTTTCATGGCGTTCCAACTTCTGGTTAAATTATTATCCTGAGCTTACTAGGGTGACCCGCAAGCGTGGTAAAATATGATTAATGTGATCGGAGTAATATTTTACACGAAAACGTGGGAAAGTAAGTAATTCTTCATAAATTATGGTATTGCGTAGAAAAATTTCGGAGTAAATAGTGACTGAATCTCGTATAGATTTTCGTAGGGCAAAGTTTTTAATCAGTGCACCTGACATTGCACATTTGGATCAATATCTGCCCGGCGATGTTGGAGTTGAGATTGCATTTGCTGGCCGCTCTAATGCTGGAAAGTCTAGTGCACTCAATGCATTAACTGAGCAAAAAAGTTTAGCAAGAACCAGTAAAACACCGGGCCGTACTCAACTAATTAACGTATTTGAGTTAGATGCTCAGCGTCGTTTAGTTGACTTGCCTGGTTATGGCTTTGCGCAAGTCCCACTTGCGTTGAAAAATAAATGGCAGCAAGCATTAGGTGAATATTTGCAAAAACGCGCTTGTTTAAGTGGCGTGGTTGTCTTGATGGATATTCGTCATCCATTAAAAGATCTCGATATGCAGATGATTGAATGGGCAGTTGCTAGTGAAATTCCAGTATTAGCTTTGCTAACGAAATCAGACAAATTAGCCCAAAGTGCTAAGATGAAAACCGTAAATGAAGTGCGTCTCGCATTAAGTGAGTTTGGCGACTGGGTACAAGTTGAACCTTTCTCATCACTCAAAGGAACTGGTAAGCCTAAAGTGTTGGCAATTCTTAATGAATGGTGTCATCCACAGTGGTTGACTGATGAGTTAGATGCAGTGAATAACGCTGAATAATATCGCCTGTTTTGGTGTACATGGTAGAATTTGACTGTGTATACCTCTTCTTTGTTTTTACTGCAATTTTTTCTCTTTTGTTCAGTCTCATTCCCATCGGTTCTTCGTTAATTTCAGGCAAAAAAATAGCCGATGATATTATCATCGGCCAAAAATATTAGCTCTTTTGGGGAGAAGCTAAATTCAACAAGACTCAAGCACCATCAAATTTGCTTCAATGGTTCTCAATGAAACTAGCATACAGCCAATTCACTCCTTATTAAAGTAAATACTCTAAAATTTACTTAAAGTCTGAAAAAAGAGCAAAAAAAAGCCTCAGCAAACAAGTTGCTGAGGCGCCAGAATTTGGCTCATCACTATAAGTGAAATAAAGGTCTGAAAGATAGAACATCTTAACCTCTGTACCCTACGCAGAGAATATTACTCTATTTATCTTTAAATGGAAAACAGTTTTTTCAAAAAAGAGGTAATTATGTGCGCTTGATCTCAGGTTGTGAGTGAAAAAGCATCTCAAATTGATCCTAAAATTTCAGTGAAAATGGTTAATTGGCTGATTTAAAGAGAAAACTCGAAATTTATATACAAAAGTGATCAATATTTGAGATTTGATTTTTTACTCTAATCCTGACCTAAGATTTTGGTGTACGCGTGAGAGAACAACCGTTATGGCATTTTTGAGCATATATGGCTGACTTGAATGCAGTTTCAATTCGAGTAAATCACACCCTTTAATATCCATCTGCTGTGGCAGTGTATCGATGAACTCTACTGCCAAATGTATCAGGTAAAGATTGTTTGGCTGTGAGTGGATCATTTTCTGCCGATGAAGTTTGTCTTACTTAACGAGCTAATTTGTATTGTGAAAGGGTTATTTATGCTGAGTGATGAAAAGGACTCTGTATTGATGTGCTTAGAGGCGATTAAGACGGGAGAGAGCTAATCTGAGCTCAAAATATTGAAGTCAGATTAGCTTTATTTTCAGTTAAATCATATTGATAGTGTTCTTCTGGATATTGCTGAGATTAGTGGGCTTCATCCCAGTTATCACCAATGCCTGCTTCGGCAAGCAGCTCAACATCGAGATTAGCTGCTTGCGCCATCAAGGTGCAGATTGTCTTTTTAAGTGCCTCTGCTTTATCCGCATCGACTTCAAACACTAATTCATCGTGAACCTGCATGATCATAGTGATTTCGCCTTGGGTTTCTGTTTTGATCCACTGGGCAATATTGATCATGGCCTTTTTGATGATGTCGGCAGCCGTACCTTGCATTGGCGCGTTAATCGCAGCACGTTCAGCACCTTGGCGGCGCATCGCATTACGATCACGGATTTCGGGCAAGTAGAGGCGACGACCAAACAGAGTCGACACATAACCTAAGTCAGCAGCACCCGCCCGCGTTTCTTCCATATAACGTAATACGCCAGGATAACGGGCAAAGTAGGTATCGATATAGGTTTGTGCTTCATGGCGTGGGATATCAAGCTGACGCGCCAAACCAAAGGCTGACATGCCATAAATTAAGCCGAAGTTAACTGCTTTGGCACGGCGGCGTTGTTCTGTGGTTACTTCATCAAAGTCGGTACCAAATACTTCTGCAGCAGTGGCTCTATGAATGTCTTTGCCCTCGGCGAAGGCTTTGAGTAAGCCAGCATCTTGGGATAAATGGGCCATGATCCGTAGTTCGATTTGCGAGTAGTCGGCAGCCAAAATTTTACGGCCTGCTGGGGCGATAAAGGCTTGGCGAATACGGCGACCTTCTTCGGTGCGGATCGGAATATTCTGCAGGTTAGGTTCGCTTGACGATAAGCGACCTGTTGCCGCATTAGCTTGATGATAGCTAGTGTGTACGCGCCCCGTTTTGGCGTTGACCATCAGTGGCAGCTTATCGGTGTAAGTGCTCTTTAACTTAGATAGACTTCGATGCTCGAGGATCACCTTTGGCAGTGGGAAATCTAAGGCTAATTCGACTAATACTTCTTCCGCGGTCGATGGCGCACCCTTTGGGGTCTTTTTGGTGATCGGATAACCTAGCTTTTCATAAAACAATACTTGCAGTTGCTTAGGTGAACCAAGATTGAATTTTTCACCGGCAATGTCGTAGGCTTTTTCTTCTAAGGTATCGATTTTACGCGCCAGTTCATCGCTCTGTTGGCCGAGTAACATACTGTCGATTAATACCCCTTGACGTTCAATGTCCGACAATACTTGGATTAGCGGTAATTCGACTTCGGTAAACATGGTGGCAAGTTCGGCTTCTTTCTCGAGTCTTAGCCATAAATGTTGGTGTAAACGCAGTGTGATGTCAGCATCTTCTGCTGCATAAGGTGCAGCCGTCTCTAGCGGGATTTGGTTGAAGGTCAGCTGTTTTGCACCTTTACCGGCGATTTCTTCAAAGCTGATATTCTTATGGCCTAAGTACTTGAGCGCTAAACCATCCATATCATGGCGCGAAGCCACTGAGTTGAAGACATAGGATTCGAGCATAGTGTCGAAAGCGACGCCCTGCAGTTTGATGCCTGCATTGGCTAAGATACTGATGTCGTACTTAAGATTTTGACCGACTTTCTTAAGTTTTGGATCTTCAAGCAGTGGACGCAGTTTTTCTAGCGCGACGGTTTTATCGATTTGAGTCGGTGCGCCAACATAATCATGGGTCAAAGGCAGATAAGCGGCTTTTCCTGCCTCAACGGCGAAAGATATCCCGACTAATTCTGCCACCATGTAATCTAAGCTGGTGGTCTCGGTATCTACCGCCATCAAGTCGGCTTCTTTAAGCTTAGCAATCCAAGCGTCTAATTCGGCTTCCGTGAGAATGCAGTCGTACTGTGTTGCAATCGCTTCGACTGGAGTCGAGTCTTCCTGTGTCTCGGATGCCGCATCAATTGAAGTATTTGCAGTGATTTTATTATCTAAGACTTCGGCTAACCAACGCTTAAACTCCATCTCGCCGTAGCATTTGATCAGCTCATCTTTGTCCGCGGGCTTGATGGTGAGTTCGTGCCAGTCTTGCTCAAGTTCGACATCGGTTTTGATGGTGGCGAGTTCGTAAGAAAGCTTGAGCATGTCGGCATTTTCAATGATCTTCGCCGCCATGGTTTTAGAACCTCTAAAGCCGAGCTCGGCGACTTTTTCGGGTTCAGCTAATAAGTTACTCACGCTGCCGGCTCCTGTGAGCATAGCGAGCGCCGTCTTCTCACCTACGCCGGGTAAGCCGGGAATGTTATCGGCCTTGTCGCCCATCAGCGCGAGCAAATCTATGATACGGTCTGGACCAACACCAAATTTAATCGCGACTTCTTCTGGGCCCATTATGGTGTCTGTCATGGTGTTGATGAGCGTGACGTTCTCATCGACTAACTGCGCCATGTCTTTATCGCCAGTGCTGATAAGCACTGCACGGTTTTCTAAACTGGCTTGGCGAGCAATAGTGCCGATCACGTCATCGGCTTCGACGCCGGAAATCGAAATCAGTGGTAAACCCAGTGCACGAATAATGCGATGTAGAGGTTCGATTTGCGAACGTAGGTCATCAGGCATAGGTGGGCGCTGTGCTTTGTATTCGCTGTACATGTCATTGCGGAAGGTTTTGCCCTTGGCATCGAACACGACTGCGATATGGCTTGGCTGATAGCGAGTCAGCAAGCTGCGTAACATATTCACTACGCCATAAACGGCACCGGTTGCTTCGCCCTTTGAGTTTGTCAGGTGAGGAGGCGCATAATAAGCGCGATATAAATAAGAAGATCCATCCACAAGCACAAGTGGGTTTTTAGCGACGGTTGGCATAGGTATTTTTCGTTTATCGATGACTTAGATGGCGCTAAGCATGCCACATAAGCGCTATTTCAGCCACGGCAAAATGACTCCCAGCCTGTGGATAAGTCTGTGAGTGAAAAAGTCAACTGAGAATAATGGCGATGATTACGGCTTAGTGCGATATTTTTAAGTTGTTGTTTTTTATATTTATAAAAGATTTGTGTGAGTTCAATACTGTTTCTTAAAAAATCTTCCCAATTTGTGGATTTTTTATTGACTCCGTAAAATACATCTAAGGATTGGCTTAATTTTCGGCACCCGTCAGATTCGACGAATTAAGTTAGCACGATTTTTAATCAGATCAACTAGTTTGTTTGTAGTTTGTTAAAACTTAATGACATAAGAAGGATATTTTTAATGAAAAAAGTCGCAGTGTTACTGAGTGGATGCGGTGTTTTCGATGGAACAGAGATCCATGAATCGGTTTTAACGCTTTTATGCTTATCCAAAGGGGGGGCTCACTACCAATGTTTTGCACCTGATATCAAACAGATGCATGTGGTCGATCACCTCACTGGCGAGGTCGATGCGACAGCAAGTCGTAATGTGCTGGTGGAGTCGGCGCGCATTGCCCGTGGCGAAGTTAAAGCGACCACAGAATTAGCTATCGCCGAATTTGATGCCTTGATCATTCCCGGTGGTTTTGGTGCGGCGAAAAATCTGTGTAATTTTGCGACGAACGGCAGCGAGTGTGAAGTAGATCCGCTGGTGACTGATTTTATCAATGAGTTCATTCTGGCGAAAAAGCCCGTTGGCTTTATCTGTATCGCACCTATGATGATCCCGCGATTATATCCCCATGGCGTAAAAGGCACTATTGGTAATGATAGCGATACTGTTGCGGCGTTCAATTTGATGGGCGGTGAGCATCAAGTTGCGACAGTACATGAGATAGTCGTGGATGAAGCGAATCGCATTGTCAGCACTCCCGCTTATATGTTGGCTGGTAATATTGCTGAGGCGCATTCAGGCATCGAGAAGCTAGTCGTTAAGCTACTAGAAATGACTGATCAGAGTTAGTTTGAGCGGTTTGTAGAGGAGTGAAGCGAGTCATTGAACCAAGATAAATTTCAGGATTTATCTTGGTTCACAATATTAGATTGAGTTATTAGATTGAGCTCGAGGATTTGCGGCTATCAAATAAACCTTGGGCTAAACCTATGAGTAAGCCGCCAATGTGGGCACCATTAGCAACCGAAACCCCTAGAATATCTGTGAATCCCAATGCCAACCATATCATCATAAAGCCCATATATGATGGTGGGAAATCTATTCCAGCTGCGGGTTTACGTATACCCATGATCCAAGTGTAACCCACCACTGCATACACAACGCCGGACAGCCCGCCAAAGTTAGGTCCACCGACATAATATTGGATAACGTTTGGCAGAGTTCCTGCGACAAACAGCAAAATGAGCAAGGGTGCAGTACCGATACGGGTTTCGATTTTACCGCCTAAATACCACCACCAGAGCAAATTAAAGATGACGTGCATGGCTGAAAAATGCAGCAGGCTCGGTGTAAAAACACGCCAGAACTGGCTGAACTCTGAATGAGGTACTGCCCCAAAATAGGACAGTGCTTCGTAGGTTTGGTTGGCGAATCCTAAGTTCATCGCCGCAAAAATGAGTACGCAAACCGCAAATACGATCAGCGTGACTGGGCCTGCGCCGGTAATAAATTGGGTGAACAACTGCAGCGAAGGGGCACCATAATCGAGTTTGGTTTGGGTATCGCCGTGTTCCCATGAGGCTTGCAGATATTTATTGTCGTAAGGGTGAGCAATAAAGTGGGCAAACTCTTTGCGTGCTTGCTCCACATCTTTGTCATGGATAACCAAAATGGCAACACCCTGAACCAGCGGCTCAATTTGGCAGTCAATGTCTTCCCCTTTGAGGTAATCGACAAATGCCTGCGCGGCTCTGCTGTTGGGGAGTCTGCCAATTTCTATCATGCATTCGCCTCATGCCAGGCGCTATAGCCGCCGTCTAGGCTGTAAACGTCATCAAAACCTTGTTCGCATAAATATTGCGCCGCATTTTGGCTGCTCATGCCGTGGTAACAAACCACCACGAGTGGGCTATCTATATCGGCTTGGCTAATAAATTGCGCTAGGTTTTCGTTATTCAGGTTAGTTGCACCTGCAATATGGCCGTTGGTGAAGCTATTGCCATCGCGGATATCGACGATTTGCACTGGCTGTGCTTCGGTCATTTGCAGCAATTGATTAACGCTTAAGTGTTTAAAGGAAGACATAATAAAACCTGACAAAGCTAAGAGATGGAAATCAAGATGGGATAAGTGTGCAACAAGGGGCTGCGAGTGTACAGCCCCTATCTAGGTAATGCTCTGCAGGATTAATCCCAGCTGAGGATCACTTTACCCGATTGGCCCGAGCCCATAGCGTCGAAACCTTGTTGGAAATCATCAATCTTGAAGTGGTGAGTGATGATAGGTGAAATATCTAAGCCTGATTGGATAAGACTGGCCATCTTGTACCAAGTTTCGAACATTTCACGGCCGTAGATGCCTTTAATGACCAAACCTTTGAAGATCACTTTGCTCCAGTCGATGGCCATTTCACCACTTGGAATACCGAGCATAGCGACTTTGCCGCCGTGGTTCATGGTATCTAACATGGCGTGGAAGGCCGATGGTACGCCAGACATTTCTAATCCAACGTCGAAACCTTCGGTCATGCCCAGTTCTTTCATCACGTCTTTTAGGTTTTCTTTTGACACGTTCACAGCGCGCGTGGCGCCCATTTTACGGGCCAGCTCTAAGCGGTATTCGTTGACGTCAGTGATCACCACATGGCGAGCACCTACGTGACGACATACTGCTGCCGCCATTATGCCGATGGGACCTGCGCCGGTGATCAACACGTCTTCACCGACTAAATCGAAGGATAATGCTGTGTGCACAGCGTTACCAAACGGGTCAAAGATTGAGGCTAAATCATCGCTGATATCATCAGGGATTTTAAAGGCGTTAAAGGCGGGGATAACTAAGTATTCCGCAAATGAACCTTCACGATTGACACCCACGCCAGAGGTGTTACGGCATAAATGGGTGCGGCCTGCGCGGCAGTTACGGCAGTGGCCGCAGGTGATATGGCCTTCGCCAGACACGCGGTCGCCTATCTTAAAACCACGAACTTCTTGGCCGATATCAACCACTTCGCCTACATATTCATGACCAACAACCATAGGGACTGGAATGGTTTTTTGTGACCATTCGTCCCAGTTGTAGATGTGCATGTCGGTGCCACAAATCGCCGTTTTTTTAATTTTGATCAGCAGATCGTTGTGGCCCATCACTGGCTTAGGCGCATCGACTAACCAAATACCTTTTTCGGCTTTTAACTTGCTTAGTGCTTTCATTGTCTTAAGTCCTAAATAATGCTCATTTCTTTGGCAATACGGGTAAAGGCGGCGATCGCTTTGTCGAGTTGCTCACGGGTATGTGCCGCTGACATTTGCGTACGGATACGGGCTTGTCCCTTAGGAACCACAGGGAACGAGAAGCCAATAACATAAATATGTTCTGCTAATAAGCGGTTAGCAAAGTCGCCCGCCAGTTTCGCATCGCCAATCATCACAGGGATAATCGCGTGGTCGGCGCCGCCCAAAGTAAAGCCTGCTGCTGACATTTGCTCACGGAAATAACGGCTGTTTTCCCATACGGCTTCGCGCAGGGCTTGGCCTGATTTGAGCATTTCTAACACATGGATAGATGCAGTCACGATTGATGGCGCTAATGAGTTAGAGAACAGGTAAGGACGTGAACGCTGACGTAACCAGTCTATGACTTCTTTTTTACCCGAAGTGAAACCGCCCGATGCGCCGCCTAAGGCTTTGCCTAAGGTGCCAGTGATGATGTCGACTCTGTCCATCACATTGCAATATTCGTGGGTGCCACGGCCGTTTGCGCCGATAAAGCCCACAGCGTGAGAGTCATCGACCATCACTAGTGCGCCGTATTTATCGGCTAAATCACATACGCCTTGCAGGTTAGCAATCACGCCGTCCATCGAGAATACGCCATCGGTGGCGATCAAGATGTTACGGGCGCCTGCTTCTTTCGCGGCGATCAACTGAGTTTCTAAATCGGCCATGTCGTTGTTGGCATAGCGGAAACGCTTTGCTTTACATAAACGTACACCGTCGATGATAGAAGCATGGTTTAACGCATCAGAAATAATCGCGTCTTCTGCATCTAACAAGGTTTCGAATAGACCTGCGTTCGCATCAAAACATGAAGAGTAAAGAATGGTGTCTTCAGTGCCGAGGAATTCGCTCAGGCTAGCTTCTAGCTTTTTATGTATGTCTTGGGTACCGCAAATAAAACGTACTGATGCCATACCAAAGCCGTGGCTGTCTAATCCCTGTTGGGCGGCTTTGATTAGCTCTGGGTGATTCGCTAGGCCTAGGTAATTATTTGCGCAAAAGTTAACAACTTCTTGGTGATTAACTTGAATGGCAGTCTGTTGTGGTGAGGCAATAACACGCTCGCTTTTATATAAGCCTTCGGCTTTGATGTCTGCAAGCTGTTGATTAATCTGTGCGTAGAATGAGGTAGAGGCCACCTGATATCTCCTTAGTTAACTTTATTCTGATTTTGGGAGTGGCGGCATTCTAACTCTAAACCTAATCGGCCTACAGCCTTTTTTTCATGCAGGTTCGCAAGATAAACTAGTTTAGGGCTAAAGTGGTTTTTACATTATAAAAACTAATGTGCAACATAAGTTTGCCACTGTTTGACTGAGTATTCTTTTAAGCGTTGTAGAGCGAAAACGGGTTCGCACTCAGTACTATAATTGCTTTGAGTTTAGTTCCGAATGCGAGTTCCCAACATAGGCGTTTGGGATGATGTTATAGGGATTCTTGACTCGCTAGCGCGTGGTAATGTTGCTCTAGGCGAGTAAAAGTCGCAACGGAAGTCGGGGTTGCATAGGCTTTGAAAATCATCAGCACCCTTAAAACGCCTTCATAAAGTGTCGCTTTAGTAATGGTGGACGTGCTGGATTGTGTGAGTTGATAACCAATCCAAAAGCTGACGATCATCTTAATGGTATCCGCCAGTGGCGTGATTTTGTCAGCATCGACACACAGAAATCCATCTTGTGTGAGTTTATGCAGCACATGGCTTGAACGCGTTAAGACTTGCTGCTGTGCGTGCAAATAGCGTTTTTTTAGTTCTTCATCGCGGGCGAGAATATCCGCAAGATTGGCGTACATAAAGCGGAATTGCCACAAGGTATAGAACATAGCATCGAAGTAGCCGATTAACAGTTCTACATCCACTTGCTTATCTTCATAGGGTTGGAAACCCGATTCGAGATGATTCTCATATAGACTGAAAATACAGCGGATAATGTCTTCTTTATTGCGAAAATGGTAATAAAGATTCCCGGGACTCATATTTAAGTGAGCGGCAATGTGATTGGTGGTGATGTTTCTTTCTCCATGCTCGTTGAACAGTTCAAGACTGGCATAGATTATTTTGTCGCGGGTTTTCATAAGTTATCCAAATTGCTAGTGAACGCCACATCATAGATAGAGTTAACCAACGACCGCCATACTGCTGGTAAATTATCCCTAATTTGGTGCATATGCTAACATTGCCGCTATTCATCAGGCAAAACTCATAAGCACGTTTTTAATGAATCGTTTTCTCTATTCCACGATCTTATATTTATTATTCCCTTTGCTAATCGTCTATTTAGCATTTCGTGCTATTAAAAGCCCTGATTACCGCGGTCGTTGGGGGGAACGTTTTGGATTAACCCGGCTTAAATCGACGGATGTACTGGTCCATTCTGTGTCTATGGGTGAAACGCTTGCGGCAATCCCATTGATCCGTTTGATTATGCAATCACACCCTGAATTAAGCATTACGGTTACTACAACCAGCCCAACAGGATCTGCGCAGGTGCGTAAAGCCTTTGGTGACTCAGTGCAACATTGTTATTTACCCTTTGACTTACCTTGGTGTGTGGAGCGTTTCTTGCGCCAAGTCTCACCTAAATCTTGCATCATTATGGAAACCGAACTGTGGCCTAATTTGGTTGCTTTAGCGGCCAAGCGAGGTGTGCGCTTGATGTTGGCCAATGCACGTCTGTCGGCCAAGTCGGCGGCGCAATATGCTAAGCGCCCTAAACTCAGTCGACCTATGTTGCAACGACTCGATGTTATTGCGGTGCAGACTCAAGTGGAAGCGCAGCGTTTTATCGAGTTAGGTGTATCGCCGGACAGAGTGACAGTATGCGGTAGCTTGAAGTTTGATCTCAGTATTACGCCTGAGCGTTTAGCCAATGCCAAGCTGTTGCGTCAGACTTGGGGACGTAAAACCTCGCCGATTTGGGTCGCAGGCAGTGTGCATCCTGGAGAATTTGACGCCATGCTCATCGCCCATAGGCAATTATTGGCTCAGTGGCCCGATGCCTTGCTGATTATTGCACCGCGTCATCCTGAGCAGTTTTCTGCCGTTGCTGAGGTTGTTGCCAGTCAAGGTTTTGAATTAATTCGTCGCAGCGGTAATCTTCCTGTGACGGCCACGACTCAAGTGCTGGTCGGCGATACCATGGGTGAACTTCTGACTTTTTATGGCGCGGCGGACCAAGCCTTTGTCGGTGGCACGCTGATCAATAATGGTGGCCATAATCCCTTGGAGCCTGTTGCTATGGGCGTACCTGTTATGGTGGGGCCGAACCATTGGGACTTTGCCCAGATTACGCAGATGTTGGCGGATGCTGGTGGGTTAAGGGTTGTCGCTTCGGCGGATGAACTTGCTGCTAACTTGATTGAGTATTTTGCTAAACCTGAGTTACGCCAGCAGGCGGTGAACGCGGGATTGGCTGTGGTTGAGGCAAATCGCGGTGCCTTGCAACAACAATATCTTCTCGCGCAATCTTTAATAACCGCTTAATTCAACTGGATAATTCGTTTAGTGGATCAGGCGCTTTGCATCGCCGCTTGATAGCCTTGCATAAGTGATGACCAGTTATCAGCGGTGAAGGCAAGGTTTGGTAACTTGCCTTGTTCTTTATTGAAGGAACGTAAAAGTCTGTCTAGATTCGATTGCTGCCATTGCGGGCTCGGTGTTTTTAACTCACCACGGTCGAAATCGATAAGATAAAACCGCTCTGGCGTTAAGAGTTCAGTTTGTGCGGGCTGGAACAGAATATTCTTGGCATTGAGGTCGGCGTGGTACACACCACGCTGATGGAATTGGGCGATGCAAGCCCCTAATGCCTGCCATTGCTCTGTGCTCATGACCCCTTTGCCAAGTTTAGCGACTAAATCTTCGGCGCCTTCGACCCGTTCGATAATGATATCGGCGCGGTAAAATAATCCATCGCGCACTATGTTGGCGGCAATCGGTTTAGGTACAGCAAAATCTTCGCGATACAAAATGTCTAATAAGCGTAACTCACCCATGGCGCGGGTATTTTCGAGGCCAGTATAAACGTAAGCATCTTTGCTGAATTTCTCCATTAAGCCGCCACGCCAATAATGACGCAATACCCAATGACTGTGCTCAAATGCCACAAACCAAGTGGTGTAGCGGCCTTTGGATGAACCGACGACAGCATTTTTAGCCCGCCAAAAATCCACCGAGAACCACGCGGGATCGATATCTGTTGGCGTATCTTGGCAAACTGCCATGTGACCTTGGGCGGTTTTTATGAGCTGTATCTGAGCATTCATCGGAGATTTGTTGACTTAAGCGTGGCACCTAGGGCCATTCTACATTAAGATCCTTAGCTTGCGCCAAATAACCTTAAGAGCTTTTAGCTTCAATCCCAATGAGTTTAAATCCCAATACCATGAATTCTCTTTGTTTGCTGCGCTTATCCGCTATCGGTGACGTCTGTCATGCCGTGGCAATGGTGCAGGCGATTCAGCGGCAATACCCCGAGCTCAAAATCACATGGGTGATCGGTAAACTCGAATATCAATTGTTGAAGCATTTACCCGGCATTGAGTTTGTTATTTTCGATAAATCTCAAGGATGGCGCAGCTATTTTAATTTGCGTAAGGCCTTAAAAGGCCGACGTTTTGACGTGCTGCTGCATATGCAGGTTGCGCTACGTGCCACTTTGGCTTCATTAGCCATTTCGGCAAAGGTGCGCATAGGTTTTGATCGTGCCCGCGCTAAAGAAGGTCAGTGGCTAGTGACAAATCACAAGGTGGAGCCCTTGGCCAAGCCCCATGTGCTCGAAGGATTTATGGGATTCGCTAAGGCGATTGGCGTTAACGATCTCACTCCTCAATGGCATATTCCTGTGCCAATTGCGGATACTGAATTTGCCCAGACGCAGATTAAAGACAATGAAAAAGTCTTTATCATTTGCGCCGCAGCCAGTAAGGCTGAACGTAACTGGTTACCAGAGCGTTATGCCGCCGTTGCGAGCCATGCGATTGCGAAAGGATTTAGAGTCATGCTTTGCGGTGGCCCAACTCAACTTGAGAAGGATTTAGCAGAGCAAATTTTGCAGGCTTGTCCCTCTAAAATCGATAATTTAGTGGGCAAAACCAGTCTGACGCAATTATTGGCCCTGCTAAAACGTGCAAGCTTAGTGTTAGCACCAGATACGGGCCCTGCGCATATGGCGGTTACCCAAGGTACCCCAGTCATTGGTTTATATGCCCATTCCAATCCTGGGCGCACAGGTCCTTATCTATCGCAGCAATATGTGGTGAGTGCCTATGATGAGGCCATGAGATCGCAACATAGTGGACAAATTAAGTGGGGAACTCGCGCCAAAGGCGAGCATTTGATGGCTTTGATCAGTGTTGAAGCCGTGATTGAGAAGTTTGAGTTAGTGGTTCAGCAGACACTCAGTTAAGGCTTGTTAGTATCGTGCATTCTTGTTCAGCACTCTTGAAATATCGCTGCATTAGCGGTGGGTATTCAGAATATCGTTTAGGAGATAAATCATGCGGATAGCCATTGCCATTGACAGTTTAGCGGGTGGCGGAGCCGAAAAGGTCATGATTACCTTAGCCAAGCAATTTATTCGCTTAGGGCATGAGCCGCATTTTTTAGTCATGGAAGATAATCGCTATTATGAAATCCCAGATGACTTACCCATTCATCAATGTTTTGTCCCTAAGGATAAAGATTTCGACCATTTTGGGCGATTGAATGCTTCGGTTAACAAACTCAGCGCAAAAATCGCGGAAATTGAATCTCAAGTGGGCAAGTTTGATTTGTTTTTATCAAATTTAGATAAAACCAATTTAATGATGACCAAAACTGGTGTTTCACCGCTTTATGTCATAGTCCATTCTTCTGTAGAAGAAGAGTTGAGCCGCCAATTTAAACTGGGACCGTTTGCTTATTTCAAGAAGCTAAAATCCAAAAAAGCGCTCAATGGCCAGCATTTGATTACTGTCTCAAATGGCATAGCAAAGGAGATTAAAGATAAAGGTCGTTTGCATCCAGCATCTATGCAAACTATCTATAATCCATTTGAATTTAACGAAATCACATCTCAATCACAGCAAGATAATCCGCAAATCCCTCAGGGAGATTATCTTATTCATGTCGGTCGTTTTGCTAAGCAAAAGCGCCATGATGTGTTGTTTGAAGCCCTCAAGCTCACGCAAAATCAACTTCCTGTCGTGCTCTTGTGCCATAACCACAAAAAAGCGATAAAAGCAGCGAAAAAGTTTGGTATTGAAAAGCGATTAATTATTCCCGGTTTTCAAAGTAATCCTTTTCCATGGATTAAGCAGGCTAAGGCATTAGTGCTCAGCTCTGATTTTGAAGGTTTACCGACAGTCTTGATTGAATCTTTAGCTTGTGGGACTCCTGTTGTGAGCACTGATTGCCCACATGGACCCAGTGAAATTTTAACGGGGAATTTAGTGCCTTATCTCGTGCCGCGTCGTGATCCCAAAGCGTTAGCTAAAATGATAGACGAGGTTGTTAGCTTGCCGCCATCCCTCGAGCAGGTTGAGATTTTGGGCAAAGTCGATGCGACCTTAATTGCCGAACAATATTTAGCGTTGGCAAAATAATTTATTCGTTTGTGTTTTAGGAGCATGCTTGTGGAAGAAGTCAAACAAGCCAAAAGACGTTATTTATTTTACATAGCGCAAAACTATTCCTATGCGATGTTAAGGCCACTTCAACAAGTCATTTTGGAAAGAGGTGATGAGGTTAGCTGGTTTTTAGAGGGAAATGAGGTCGATCCTAAGTTTTTAAAAAACGATGAACTGCGCTTGCAGAGCATCGATGCTGTGAAAGCGTGGAAACCAGATGCGGTATTCGTCCCTGGGAACGTTGTCCCTCATTTTATTCCTGGGGTTAAAGTGGGCGTATTCCATGGATTTAATGCGGGTAAAATGAATCATAAGGGCCGAGAAGATCACTTCGAAATCAGAGATTGTTTTGATTTGTATTGTACCCAAGGCCCTGCGACGACTCTGCCCTTTCTGAAACTAGAGAAAAAGTTTGGTACTTTTACTGTAGTTGAAACGGGATGGCCTGCGCTCGACCCCCTATTTCTTGAGAATAAAGATAATCCCTATATCAAAGCTGATGACCCAAGGCCAGTAGTACTCTTTTGCTCAACATTTTCCCCAAGTTTGACCTGCGCACCTGTAGTATTTGAGCAGATTAAAGCCCTGTCGCAAAAGAGCCAATGGCGCTGGTTAGTGCAATTTCATCCAAAGATGAATCCTAAGATTGTTGAGCAGTACAAGGCTTTAGAAAACGAGAATTTACAGTTTGTTGAAACTGATAATGTGATCCCTTTGCTACAGGCGGGGGATGTGATGTTGTGTGACACTTCATCGATTCTGTTGATGTTTTTAATGCAGCGAAAACCAGTGGTGACCTTTAAAAATCAGTCACCGAAAGATCATTTAATCGATATCAGTCGGGTTGAGGATATTGAATCTGCATTAACGCGAGCACTGAGTCGTCCTGATGATTTGATGGCGCACATCCATGATTATTGTAATCAAATTCACCCTATGGGTGATGGTCAATCTAGCCAGCGAGTTTTAGCCGCAACAGATGCTTTGATTGATAAAGGCACTGATTGGCTAAAACCTAAACCATTGAACTTGTTGCGCCATTTTAAGATGCGGCGCAAGCTAGGTTATTGGAAGTTGTTTTAGCTAGCTGTCGTTACTTATGGGCCGATATTGAAATATCGGCCCATTTTGTTAGCCTTGCAGTTTCGTTTCTTCAACCAGTTTAAAGATGATTTCTTGCATATTTTTCTGGAAATCTTCAATACTGTGGTTTGCTTTGATGTAGTCAACTGCCTTAACCGCGAGTTCTTGTCTTAGTTGTTCGTTTTCCATCAGATGGCGTATACCATCGACAAATAAATCGACTTTATCAAAACCATCTCCGAGCACTGTACCTGTAAATACGCCAAATTGACTCGTCAGCTCGTCGGGGTCACGGCAACTGACGAGAAGGGTGCCATAAGATAACGCTTCTAAGAAAGAAATTGGTAGAGCTTCGTGAATTGAAGTGTTGACTAAAATTTTAGCATCTTTGATTAGCTGGTTTTTTCGATCGCCTTCTACATGCCCTACAAAATGTAGGTTGGGAATATTTAGGTAGTCATTCATGATGGACTGATTTTTCTTTGACTGCCTAAATGACTGACCTAGCATGAAAAATTCATATTCAGGCATCAGTTTAGCTATCTCGCAAAATAACCAACCACGTTTGACTGACTCAATTCGTCCCAGAAAGATAATGTGATTTTTCTTCGGGTGTGCTTCTACATCGAAATTATGATCGATCTCGATAGGATTGGGTAAATATTTGATTTCTGTTTTATCATCGAGATTGTAGAGATCTCTGGCTTTACGATCTAAAAAGCGTGCCTGAGAAATAAATGAGACTTTCCCTGCCGCCCAAAGGTCATGAACAAACTGATAAATATTACTGTCCCAATAACTTTTCTCAGGGAAAAGTTTTACGGTATTAATTTCATCCCATTCATAATCAGGTCTTGGATCTTGAACCCAAAATAGGAGTTTTTTATCAATATTGGGGATAGTTTTTAGAATACGATATGAGTGGGTTGTCATTTCTATTGACAGAAATATATCGTAATTCTTCTTTTTCAGAAACCTAATATTAAGGAAATCCATAAACTTAGCCGCTAAGCGATAAACTTTAATGCCATCTATCATATAGCGACGAGGTATTAATCTTTGCTTGCTGCAGTCTTTTTTTATCAGCACTTCTACTTCAATATTTTCGTTGGGTAAGTGTTTGGCGATTAAGTGGCGTGCTAGAAAACCGTATCCACCATACACTGTGCCTGTACCACCAAAGTACTCATCAACTAATAAAGCCACTTTAAGCTTACTCATTACTACCCCAAAAAATCATTTATTGCTAATTCTACTTAGGCAGAATTATTTGATGGGAAGTATTTTGATATTTTTCAAATAGACTATCAATGAATTTATTTATTCATAAATACAGAATGGTTAACCTTATAATAAACTGTTTTATCGATGTTCAATAATAGTAATTATACAGGCTAAATGTATTGTATTTCTGTGTGTTATCACTCTTTGTTTGATGCAATTGTTAATGCATTGTGTTTTCGGGGCTAATTCAAATGAGCCGTCATACTGTATCAGAGTGTAACAGGTGTTGGAGGTTAAGTAGAAACTCTAATTATATTCAATAGAGTTTCTACTTTTTACCGTATAAAGATATTTATTCGGCTAAGTTCAAATATTGCTTTGCAATATTTTGACTATCTATAGCTTTAAGAATAGCAAGGTCTTCAAGCGATGGAGGCGATGCCAGACATTCCAGAGCCTTTTGTGCCAACAATGCAGGTTGGCGAACGGGAACCAAATATTTAGCTAAATGTCCGGTAAGGATTTCATTCGGGCCGTGAGGGCAGTCAGTGCTTACGACGGGGGTGCCACAGGCCAATGACTCAATGACTACCGTTGGCAAGCCTTCAAAATCTGAGCTCAGTAGCATTAATTCTGCGTTGGCAATCCAAGCATAGGGATTATGTTGAAAACCGGGTGTGATAATTCGGTGCTCAACACCGTATTTTTTGGCTAATTTACGCGCTTTATTTGGTCGATTACAGAGAAGCACGAGTTTAGGTGCTGTCGGCATATCCCTCAATGCTTTGAAGAGAATGTCATGGCGCTTTTGACGAGTGACTCTACCCACATGGATCATATAAGGCTCATTGGGAATTTCGGCGATGACTTCTTGAGTCTTAATTTTTATTTCTTCTAAGCGAAAAGGGTTGTAGATGGTTTGCACGCTCTGGGGTTTTAACCAAGACGTGGCTCTGAGTTCGTCGGCAATACCATTTGAGACTGTGATGATTTTTTTGCCGATCAGGGCCTTGGCTTTTTTCCATCTGCGCCAGAAGTGTACTGGACCGCGTTTTAACTCCATCAATAACTCTTGTTTTAACGCACAATGACAGAAGTAGTAGCAAGGATCGAAATGACAGCCGGAAACAACAACATCGCAGTCAGTTGAATTACTGAGAAAGAGTGAAAACTTGCCCGTTTTTTCGGCGGCGCTCACTTTAGCTTTGAGTTGTTGTATCTGCTCCTGTAGCAAAGGTTTTTGACCCGCTTCAAACAGATAATGAATGGTCACATTTTGCGGAGGTATAAAATCGCCTTCCCTGTGAAACACAAACAAATGCACATCTTGTCCTGCTTCCTGTAACACTTCTGCCTGCGACAAAGCGACTTTCACTGTGCCGTTGGAGAAAAAGTTATGGCAAAAAATCGCGATTTTCTTCATATATGCTCTTCTGCGTGTCTTCAAACGTCGTTTTTAAACCTAACACTGCTCAGTGTATATCGTTAAATAGGGGAGCAACATTGTATGTGGTCGGTTTTAATTTCGTGCAACATTATACCTGTTCGTGCCTTTACATGGGCTTAATCAATAGCGTTCTTGCTTATTTTTAAGTTTTTTATCGGTATTTAAAGTCGTTTTTGCTGCGATTATTCACTCGCTTTGCTAAAACGAGTAGACTGGCGAGCAATGATTTTTGGCATCCATGTGAGTTGAGTCAGCAAAGTGCATACAAGAGCTATTTATCCGGGAACTTTTGATCCTATCACCAATGGTCATGCCGACTTGATTGAGCGTGCGGCTAAACTGTTTAAACATGTGGTGATTGGCATTGCGGCTAATCCTTCCAAGCAGCCTAGATTTACTCTTGAAGAGCGAGTTGAATTGGTCAATCGGGTGACTGCTCATTTGGATAATGTCGAGGTGGTGGGGTTTTCGGGGTTGCTAGTGGATTTTGCCAAGGAGCAAAAGGCCAGTGTACTTGTGCGTGGGTTACGCGCGGTATCCGACTTTGAATATGAATTCCAATTAGCAAATATGAATCGCAGATTGAGCCCTGATCTGGAAAGCGTGTTTTTAACGCCTGCCGAGGAAAACTCATTTATCTCTTCAACCTTAGTAAAGGAAGTCGCTTTGCATGGTGGCGATGTGAGCCAGTTTGTTCACCCTGAAGTAACGGCTGCATTGGCGGCAAAGCTTAAGTTGGTTAAACCTTAGATTTTACCTGCGAACTAGATAGTTTTTACGTAGGAGTTTTGTGTTAACTTTGAGGCATTGTTGCCTTGTGATGATACTTAAAAGGATGTTATGAAGGCTTTTTTTCCCCCCACGATCCTTGCTACTAGCATTGCCTCTGGCCTGTTTTTTTCTTCAATGCTTGCTGCTGCACCTTGGGTCGATGCCTCTGATATTTATCTTAGAGCTGACATTCAAGCACTTGCTGATGCGGGTGTGATCACTGTGCCTGTGAATACTTATCCATTGATGTGGTCAGGCATTGGTGGTGATTTAGCGAAAATTGAGCCTGAGCTGCTTTCTCCCTCTTTAGTACAAGCCTTTGCACGGGTTAATTTTTATTATCAAAATGCTGTCGATAATCGTGGTAATGCACGGATAAAAGTATCGGCAGCATCTGATCCTGCTCGCTTTCAACATTATGGTTCTGGCTATCGCGAGAAAGGTGAAGTGCTGGGCTCCTACGAGTATTTAGGATCGCGTGTTGCTTATAAGGCGACGGTGGCAGAAACCTATGATCCGCAAGATAATAAAAACTTCCGCCTTGATGAGTCTTATTTTGCCATCATTTTTGGCAATTGGATCGCAACCTTAGGCGCGGTTGAGCAGTGGTGGGGACCGGGGTTTGACTCGGCTCTACATCGTTCTAATAACGCCCGCCCTATGTCATCGTTAACCTTGAGCCGTAACAATGCCGCGGCTTTTGAAACACCTTGGTTATCTTGGATTGGCCCTTGGACCTTTAAAACCGGATTTAGCTTAACTGAAGTGGATCGTGCTGTGCCTAAGACGGCTGAGTGGGATATGCGCTTAAGTGCAAGACCGATTAAACAGTTAGAAGTGGGATTGTCTTGGTCGACCTTATTTTGTGGTGAGGGCCAAGATTGTAACTTTGACTCTTGGTGGGATTCGGTTGCGAGTAATGCTGTTTGTATCGATGGTACAAATGATTGTGCGCCGAATGAGCGCCGCGATGCAGGCCATAGAACTCAAAGTATTGATATGCGTTATGCCGATACTTTGCAGGATATCCCTGTTGGATTATATCTCGAACATAGTTGTGAAAATGGTAGTGACTGCGGCTCACTTTGGGGGATTGATACCCATTTTGGCACATCGGGTAAGCAGTTTAAGTTGTTCATGGAATATTCGGACACCTATGTAAAATGCGATGGTGATAGTGCCAATTGTTTCTATGAGGATCCTGTCTATCTGAGTGGTGCTCGCTACTATGGTCGTGCTTTGGGTTCTACCTATGATAGCGATGCACAAGTGTTCGTGGTTGGATTAGTTGGCCAGTTTAATAACAGCCGTGGTTTTACCTCGTTGCTGCGTTATGCGAAGCTGAATAAAGATGGCTCCAATGTGGCGAACACTTGGGCACCACAACCGCCAAAAGAAGATTTATTGATGCTGGAGCTTTCTTACCGTATGCCTGTGTGGAAAGGCATGTGGAGCTTAGGTGGAACAGTATCGAGATCGGAATTTGAAGTTCAAGAAAATGATACAAATGCCACGCTATTTAGCAGTTTTGAGTATCGTTTTTGACAGATATAATTGATTAAATAACGAAAAATGCCAAGCACTTGCTTGGCATTTTGGCTTATAAATAACGCAATATTAGCGTGTTTGGCAAATGCCACAAAATACTGTGGTGCGCTGGCCTAAACGGATTTCACTCAGCAAGTTACCGCAGCTTGTGCAGGTTTCACCGCCGCGACCATAGACATGCAGTTTTTGGGCGAAGTAGCCCGGCTTGCCATCGGCATTGGTGAAGTCTTTCAGCGTGGTGCCACCCTGTTTAATGGCGTGGGCTAAGATTTGCTTCACTTCTGCAACTAAAACGGTCAAACGCTCGATATCGATTTTACCTGCTTCGGCCTCTGGGTGAATGCCCGCCGCAAACAGGGCTTCATTGGCGTAAATATTACCCACTCCCACCACTATATGATTATCCATCAGGCAGAGTTTGATGGCCTTTTTCTTGCCCGCTAAAGCTGCCGCTAATTGTGCGACATTAAAGGCATGGGTCAGTGGCTCTGGCCCCAGTTTGGCGAGTAATGGATGCGCTTCTTCTGGGAGTTCACACCATAGCCAAGCACCGAATCGTCTTGGATCGTTAAAACGTAAAATGCGGCTGTTGGCGAGCACTAAGTCGATATGGTCATGCTTTTCCACTGGGGTATCGTGGGGCAAAATCCGTAAACTTCCCGACATGCCTAAATGCACTATGCTAGTACCCGCGTCAGTGTCGATTAATAGATACTTAGCACGGCGTCGCACTTGGCGTATAACTTGGCCGATAATCTGTTTGGCTATGTCAGGCACAGGCCAGCGCAACGAGCCATTGCGGATCACAAGATCAACTACGGTTTGCTCGACAAGGTAGGGGGCAATACCCTGACGGGTGACTTCAACTTCTGGTAATTCCGGCATGGATTCTTTCTTATCTTAAGTAAAATGGGGTGGCATTTAAGTTGCGGGTTTCGCATCGAGGATCGGTTGCAGTTTAGATCTTAAACTCGGTGGTACTAAATACCAATTACCTGCGGGAGACTTTAAGGCGCCTTCATTGGGAAAATAGATCCACAGTTGAGCATCGCGGATATCTGCAATCTGTATAACTAATTCTTGCGGATTATCTGTGGTTTCTGGCGCGGCGGTTAAGGGGGATACCCGTATGGTTTGCCACGCCTTTGCCCATTCATCACAGTTGAGGACTTTAGTGTCGCACTCCCATTGTGATGCTTGCTTGTGCAGCCATAACCCGTCGAGTTGCAGCTGTGAAAGCGGTGCATTATCGTCAAACAGTCGCTGAGCATCACTCGGAACATTATTGGTTTTGTTATCCATAAAAGTCAGCACGGCGACCATAAAGGCGCAGGCGACTATGATGATGTTATTCCATTGCTTACGAGTTAAGGCCATAGAAATGTGTGACGCTAAGTATGGGGTGATGCTTCGAGTTTATCACGGCCAAATTGAGATGCTAGCCCTTAAGCGATGGAGTGGTGATGCTTAACCGCCTGTGGCGTTCATAAAGCGTAGGATTTGTACCTGATTATTGCCAAAGTCATGCTGCTTAGGTTTGAGATTAATTCCCGCGAGAATAGCGACTTTTAATCTTTCAATATCAGCCGGAAATTCCCGGACTATGCTTTTGAGATCAACGGCATGTTCATTGCCTAAACATAGCAATAATTGGCCTTCGACTGTGACGCGCACGCGATTACATTCGTGGCAGAAGTTGTGGCTGTGGGGCGAGATAAAGCCGATATGGATTGGGCTGTCGGCCATAGTGTAATAACGTGCTGGGCCGCCGGTACGTTTGTTGGAAAGCTGTAGCGGATAGTGACTATTGATGATGGCTTTTACTTCATCGCTGCTGCAATGACGGGCGCGTTTCCGCTCATCCATTTCGCCAAGCGGCATTTCTTCGATAAAGGCGATGTCTAAGTTGCGGCCACGGCAGAAATCAACTAAATCAATAACTTCATTATCGTTCTGTTGTTTTAAAATCACTGCATTAATCTTGATACGTTCAAATCCCGCCGCAATAGCCGCATCAATACCATCGATGACTCTGTCTAATTTGCCGTTACGCGTTAGCTGAGTAAACAGTGTGGGGTTTAAGGTATCTAGGCTGATATTGAGGCGCTTTAATCCTGCATCAAACATGGGTTTAGCGAATTTTGTCAGCCTTGAACCATTAGTGGTCATGGATAAATCCGTCAGCCCAGGCAGTTTGCCAAGCAGACCCACTAGCTGGTCGCAATCGGTGCGAACTAAGGGCTCACCGCCGGTCAGGCGAATTTTAGTCACACCAAGCTCGGTAAAGGCTTGGGCAATCCAAGCTAATTCTTCGAGGTGGAGTACGTGGTCCTTTGGCAGAAAACAGGGATCTTCCGTCATGCAATAAACACAGCGAAAGTCGCAGCGGTCGGTGACCGAGAGCCGTAAATATTCGACCTTACGGCCAAAGGAATCCACAATTAGACTCATAAAAACTCACTGGATCCTAAAGCAGATCCGCAAAGGGTTGAATAAATACAGTTTCACCTGCATTCACGGCTTCTGCATCATCCCCTATGATGATGAGGCAATTCCCTTTAACCATTGAACTTAACATTCCGGAACCTTGGTTGCCCGTACTACTCACGTGTAGGCGTCCATCTTTACCAAGTTGATAAATCCCGCGAATAAATTCGGTGCGACCTTGACGGCTTCGTAGAGTTTCATCACTTATTGCAGGGAATAGCTGCGCTTGCCAATTCACTTCACCTGCTAATTTTCGTAAAGCGGGCTGCACAAATTGCAGGAAAGACACCATGACTGCGACTGGGTTGCCAGGTAGCCCGAAGAATAAGCTGTCATTCACTTTACCAAAGGCGAGTGGCCGACCCGGACGCATGCTAATCCGCCAGAAATCAATTTTGCCGAGGCGTGCAAGCACGGTTTTAATGTAGTCCGCATCGCCGACAGACACGCCACCCGAGCTAATGACGACATCAGCAAGGTTGGCGGCTTTAGCGAGAGTTGCTTCAAGGGCGGCTTCAGAATCTTCGATAATGCCTAAATCGATAACGTCACAACCGAGACGTTTCGCCATTGCTTTGATGGTAAAGCGGTTTGAGTCATAGATGCAGTTAGTTTTGAGTACTTCACCGGGCTGGCTCACTTCATCGCCGGTAGAGAATACTGCAACAGTTGGGCGGCGATATACGCTCAGGTGATTGAGCCCGAGTGAGGCCAGTAAACCTTGTTCTGCGGCGCTTAGGCGAGTGGCTTTTGCAAGTGCGACTTGGCCTTGAGCAATATCTTCTCCAGCGAGGCGAACGTGTTGGCCAGAAAGAATGCGGCCTTCAAAGCTAACAATGCCATCGACTTCCTTGGCAAGCTCTCTGGGCTGCACAGTATCGGCACCTGCAGGCACTGTTGCGCCCGTCATGATACGCACGGTCTCGCCGACTTTAAGCATGCCCGAATATTGATGACCGGCAAGAACCTCTCCCACCAATTTTAAGGTGGTAGGCATTGGGTCTTGATAGACAAAGGCGTAGCCATCCATCGCCGAATTGGTTTGTTGTGGCACGTTGACGGGAGAAATGCTGTCGCTGGCTAGTACGCGGTTATCTAAGGCATCTAACTCAATGTCTTCAATCTCTGCCACAGGTGATACATGGGATAAAATCTGCGCTAAACCTTGGCTGACGGTAAGGTTTTTGTTGTCGCCTATGGCGCAGGCATCCACGGCCGAAATGGGGTATTGGAGTGGCGCTTCCCAGTTTTGGGTGTACTCCATCACAAAATCGGCAATCTGGCTGATATTGTTGAGATCGATTCGGCGCAGCTCACTCGGGAGTGCGTCGTTTGGCAACTGAGTGTCATCGCAACAGGCGATGGCGAGGATATTCTCATCTTGGGTGTAGATAAAAGGTTTGCCGTGGGCGGCGCGGTGCAATTCAATTTTAGGTAATGCGAGCTTTTTAAAGCCTTCGACGAGGACAATATCGACTTTGTCGGCTTCGATTTGCTTGAGTAAATGGACTAACTCAGGATCGCCATCGCGCGCATCTTCTGTCATCAGCGCCCAGCGTACATGGGAGGCAACCAGCATTTGTCGTGCGCCCGCTTTACGCATTTCGTAACTGTCTTTGCCGGGAATATCTACGTCGAAATTATGGTGGGCATGTTTGATTACGGCTAAACGCAGGCCACGTTGATTTAATTCGGGGATCAATTGCTTGAGTAAGGTGGTTTTCCCCGTGCCACTGTAGGCACAAAATCCGAGAACGGGAATAGCGAGCGGATTGACGAAGGGGTTACTCATTTGCACCTCTAATTTGGGTTATTGGAGCCTTTTTAGCTACTGGGTGATTTCTATCGCTAGTCGTTGTTTTTGTTCTGGCGTATTTACATTCACAAAAGCATTGGGCTGGTCGGCGAATGACGCTACGACGAAGTGATGTTTGATATACCAAAAGTCCACTTTACGCTCACCCGCCTCAAGAAACGCTTTCATCGAGTCACGTAAGCTAGGTTTTAAGAGTAAAACAACGGGTTGTTCATACTCACCGTCACTGGCGACAGCAATCTCGGCCTTTTCTGCTTCAATTGCTGCCAACATACGCGGAACAAGGTCGAGTGGCAGGAGTGGACAGTCGCAGGGTACTACCAATAAGTAGTCTGCATCTGTTTGGCCCATAGCGGTGATCATACCCGCTAAAGGTCCGAGGAAACCACTATGCTCGTCACTTATCACCTTAAAACCGAACTCAGCATAACGTGTTTGGTTACGATTTGCGTTGATCAGGATCTCCTTAACCTGAGGTTTTATTCTATCTATTGTGTGCTTAATCATGGCTTCGCCGTTTAATTCGACGAGACCTTTATCGTCGCCACCCATGCGACGGGCCATACCACCGGCGAGAATAACGGCATCAATTTGCGATGACATACAAAGGCTCCTGTGCTGGCAAAGATTCAGGCTGTTGATAAGAGGTCATCACGCGCTCACCTTCTATGTGCCACTGTTGTTCGCAGATGGCGGTTAGCGCGCAATTCTGATGGCTACTCAGTAACATTCCTGTGCCTTCGTGTTTGAGTTGTTGGATCATTTTTAATACTAGCTCTTGGGAATCCTTGTCCATATTGGAGGTGGGTTCATCGAGCATTAATAGTTTAGGTTGTAGGATCCAAGCGCGCGCAATCGCGAGGCGCTGTCTTTCGCCACCAGAGAGATTACTGGCCCTTTCGTGCAGCAGCGACCCTAGCTGCGCCATCTCAATTGCTTGAGTAATCCGCTGTTTCGCCTTGGCTTTTGTTTCTGAGCTGAAATTCAGCCCATAGGTGAGATTATATTCTACTGTGCCGTCGAACAAATAAGGATGTTGGTGCAGATAAACAGCCTTACCTAACAATGGATTGCGTCGCCACCAAGCATTTTGGGCAAAACCGACAGCCTCAATATGACCTTTGGTTGGTGGCATTAAGCCCGCCAGAATTTTCATCAAGGTTGATTTGCCTGTGCCATTGTCGCCTTGCAGATAAATCACATCTCCTTGGCAGAGCGATAATACGTCGGCTTTGAATAACAGGCGCGCACCAAAGGACATTTCTACGTCACGGGCGATCAGTTTGACCTTAGTCATTGCTTAATGGCTCCTTGGCATGGCTTTGCCGCGTAAACTACCTAAGGCAAAGTTGAGGATCAAGGCCAAGATTAGCAGCACTAGCCCGAGGGCGATAGCTTGGGCGAAGTCACCTTTGCTGGTTTCAAGTGCGATTGCGGTAGGAATATTACGGGTCACGTTTAAAATATTGCCGCCGACCATCATAGAGCAGCCGACTTCGGTCAGAATGCGACTAAACGCCGCGACAATCGCCAGCAGTAAGGGCATGCGCAGTTCTCGGCATACTGTCCACACTGCACTGCACCAAGAGGCACCTAAGGTGCGTGAGGTTTCCCAAGCTCTACGATCAACGCTAGTGAATGCGGCTTGGCTCATTGCAATTAGCACGGGGGCACAGATGAACATTTGCCCGAGAATCATGCCTTCTTGGGTAAATAACCACTTTAGATCGCCCATAGGACCGTTGCGCGTTAGCAGTAAATACACGAGTAGACCGATAACCACTGTCGGGATTGATTGCAGAGTTTGAACTAAGTTAGTGACTATCCATTTGCCGCGAAATGGCGCAAACGCCAACACAAAGCCGAGCACCATGGAAGGAACAAGCGTGATCAGCAGTGCCGCGAAAGAAACCGAAAACGAGATCGAAATGATGGACCAAACGTCAGGGTCTAAAGAAAACAGCAGGCTTAACGCCTGCTGTAATAGTGCTAGCCAGCCGTCGTTCATTCGCTATAAGTTGCCTTGAACAATTGCTCGCCTTCAACTTTGAAGTTGTTGATCATGCTTTGACCTTCTTTGCTGATCAACCAGTCGCTGAATGCTTTAGCGCCTTTGTGGTTCAGATCTGGGTATTTAGTAGGGTTGATGAGAATAACTTGGTATGGGTTGGCTAAGGTTTTACCACCATCGAAATCAACGGCAAGATCGAGCTTAGTTTTATAAGCCACGAAAGTACCACGGTCAGACAGAGTGTAACCTTGCATTTCGTTTGCCATCAGCAGGGTTTTACCCATGCCTTGACCGACTGAAGTATAACCTTTGAAGTTAGGAGTAACATTTGCCGCTTTCCATACTTCTAACTCTTTGATGTGAGTGCCTGAATTGTCACCACGAGAGATAAAAGGTACGCCTGATTTTGCCATTTTAACGAAGGCTTCTTCGGCCGTTTTGCTGTCACGGATTTTTGCTGGGTCGTTTTTAGGGCCAAGTACTACGAAATCATTTTCCATAATGCCACGGGGCTCAACACCAAAACCATCGGCTACGAATTTAGCTTCGGCGCTAGGCGCGTGAGTCATGACTAAATCCACGTCACCTTGCTCACCTAGTTTCAGGGCTTTACCTGTACCTGTGGCGATGACTTGAACCTTGTAGCCTGATTCACTTTCGAACTTAGGTAACAGTTCTTTCAATAGGCCTGAGTTTTCTGTGCTGGTGGTGGTGGCTAACTTGATAATTTCAGTCGAGTGAGCGGGTAAAACAGTGAACATACTGGCTGCAACAACCAGTCCCAGTAATGACTTCATATGAGATTTCATGTTTAGCATGGGTACTCCTTGGCGGAAAATAGGATTCCAACTCAAATGCCTACTGAGTGGAAGGTCTCGTAAATTGTAATACGTTCGGTTGAAAGCAAGTTAGATGCCAAGCTGAGAATGCGGTCATTTTCTTCACAGCTTAACCTAATTTGTGAGCTTGATCCCAAGCTTAACAAATACTCTACAGACAAATTGTCTCAGGACAAACTTCTGATGGTTCATAGTGACCTATTCATCTATTTTCAGTGCTAGAATTGGTCGCAAATGAGTCAAAATGTCCAGAAGCAGACAATATGAGCCAGATAGATAATAACCTCAAGCCTCTTCCATCGGCAGTATCGGTACTGATTGTTGATGATGAACCCGGAATGCGGAGTTTTTTAAATAAGGCACTCTCGAAGAAATTTGCCTTAGTCGAAACGGCGGGCAGTATCGAAGATGCGGAGCAGCTGCGTAGCCGTTGCCATTTCGATTTGCTTATCGTCGACATTCGTCTGCCTGGTCGTTCGGGTATCGAATGGCATGAAGCGTTGGATGAGCAGGGGCGTCGTTCGGACATCATTTTTATGACCGGCTATGCTGACATGGAAGTCGCGATTACCGCGCTACGCGCGGGTGCTTCTGACTTCATCATGAAACCTTTCCACCTTGAACAGATGATGACAGCGGTCGATCGCTGTATCGAACGTCGTCTGCTTAAACGTGAAAACTTGATGCTGCGTCGTGAGGTTTCAATCGGTTATTCATCGACCATTATTGGCAGCAGTGAAGCCATGAAGTCGGTGAAACATATCATCGAACGTGTGGCGCCGACCAATGCCGTCGTCTTGATCCAAGGTGAGTCGGGCACGGGTAAGGAATTAGTCGCACGGCAATTGCATTTGCTTAGTGGACGTCAGGGACCTTTTGTCCCAGTTAACTGTGGCTCTATCGCCCCTGAACTGCTCGAAAGTGAATTGTTTGGCCATACCGCCGGTGCCTTTACGGGTGCGAAAGGCAATCGTGAAGGTTTATTCAGTTTTGCTTCTGGCGGGACGATTTTTCTCGATGAAATTGGCGAAATGCCACTAAAAATGCAAACGGCTTTACTTCGAGTGTTAGAGCAAAAAGCGATTCGTCCTGTGGGCAGCGAGAAAGAAGTTAACATTGATGTGCGAGTGATCGCGGCCACTAACCGTACTCTGATTGATGAAGTGGATGCTGGGAATTTCCGTCGAGACTTATATTATCGGCTGAATGTGCTCGATATTTTAATCCCGCCATTACGTGATAGACCCGAAGATGTCGTGGAGTTAACCCATCATTTCACTCGCCAACTTGCCGCTGAATTAGGGGTAAGAGAAGTCGTGTGGAGCCATGAAGATATGGTGAAACTACAGCAACACGAGTGGCCTGGTAACATTCGTGAACTGCGCAACATGATTGAGCGTTGTATTTTGCTGGGCAAACCGCCAGCGGAATATTGGAAGCAACAGCTGAAGAGTGAGTCTTTATCCACATCGGGTTATCCATTGGATTGGCCATTGAAAGACGTGGAAAAACACCATGTGACTAGTGTTGTGGACTTACATTCTGGCAATAAGTCTGCCGCGGCGAGGGATTTAGGCGTATCGCGCAAGACCTTAGATCGCAAGTATAAAGAGTGGTTTGATTTTAGTGGCGAACAGGAGTCATAGGGTGTCATTCTTCACTCACTTTTTTGGTGTCAGTTGGCAGCAAATGCAGGCCAAGGTGCGCTATCGCATATTAATCCTGACGTTACTGCCCATTTTACTGACACTGGTGAGTTTAGTGTTTATCACTATTTACTGGAACATCAGTTACACAGGTAAGCAGCTGTTTATGAAGGTTAAAGCTGACTTGTCTGTTGCCGAAAACACCTTGCAGCAAGTGCAAGTACGCCAAGAAAAACAACTTGAACGTGTGGTGACTTCTTGGACTTTTCAAAATGACTTTAGGCCACTTTTCAGTGGTAAAGAATTAAGTGGCGAAGTCAGCTACCGAGCCAGTATTGATGCTTTTCTCCTTGAACAGAAAAAACAGCTAAATCTCGATTATCTGCGTTTAGTCAGTGTTGCCGAAGCGGCCGCAGACCCAGATTTACGCCAAATCCTTCCTAAGTTAGACGGTTTATTACCTTACTCCGGCTTGATGGTGCTGCCGCCCGAGCGTTTAGCACGTATCGACCCCGAATTGGCTATTACTGCGAGCATTCCGATAGTTGCAACCTTGCGGGCGCAAAGCCCCGTTAAAACCGTTGAAGAACGTGGTTTATTGAGCCGTAGCCTATTGCCCGTCCCTGATATGGAAGGCAAAGTGGCTTGGTATCTCGATGGTGGGATCTTGTTTAATCGCGATACTCGAATTGTCGACCACATTCGTGATCTGGTATACGACAAAGGCACCTTGCCCGAGCGTTCTATCGGCACTGTGACCATCTTCTTAGATAACATCCGTATTTCCACCAACGTGCCGCTGCATTTTTATCCCACAGGCAATGAGACGCTGGGCCGCGCGCTTGGCAGTTTAGTATCGGAGGAAGTGAAAGACAAAGTGTTAACTCAAGGTGAGCAGTGGGTCGATCGCGCTTTCGTATTTAACGATTGGTTTATTTCCGCTTATGCCCCCTTGGAAGATGTACGCGGCCAACGTGTCGGTATGATCTATACTGGCTTTTCTGAATCGCCATTTATCCATAATTATTTACTCAATATCATAGAGCTAGGCACGATTCTAATGTTAGTGCTGTTGGTCTCTGGCCTGCTGGTTTATCGCGGTGCTTATAGTTTATTGCAGCCCATTGAACGTATTCACCATGTTGTACAAGCAGTGCAGTCGGGGCGCAATATTCGTATCGGCGCCTTAGGATTAGATAGGGATAATGAGTTATCGAACTTAGCCGAGCAGTTCGACAGTATGCTTGACTTGCTACAGCGTCGAAATGCCCAGATCCAAGCGGCTGCAGAACAGCTTGAAATGAAGGTTGAAGAGCGTACTCGTAGCCTGCAGGACAAAACCTTAGAGTTGCAACGTAACGTGGCGTTACTGAACGAAACGCGTCAACAGCTCGTCACTAACGAGAAGCTCACAGCTCTTGGCGAATTGACCGCAGGTATCGCCCATGAAATCAATAATCCGACTGCCGTAATTCTTGGCAATATGGAGTTACTGCGCTACGAACTTGGTGATAATGCTGAAGTAGTAAAAGAAGAAATTGATCTAGTCATTCAACAGGTTGGGCGGATCAGCACTATCATCCGCAGCCTGTTGCAATACAGCCGACCTGGCGAATTCAACGCGCCACTAGAAATGCATCCGATGACTCCTATTATCGAAGAAATGTTGGTGTTGGTGCGACATTCGATTCAGAAACAAGAAGTCGTGCTGATCACTGAGTTAAACGCCAGTTGTCCAGTACAGGTTAATCGTCCGCAGTTGCTGCAAGTCTTGATTAATCTTGTCGTGAATGCGGCGCATGCGATGGACGGTAAAGGACGTATTTGGGTGCGAACCTATGACTGGGTGCAGCAAGATATGCCGATTGGCGTCAAAATCGAAGTGGAAGATGAAGGCTCAGGGATAGCGCCAGAGCAGCTTGGACGGATTTTCGACCCTTTTTATACCACACGTAAGGATGGCACTGGTTTAGGTCTTTCGCTCAGTTACGGCATTATCAAGCGGATTGGTGGCACGATAGAAGTGAGTTCAACTTTGGGTAAAGGGTCTTTATTTACCATAGGTTTGTATCATGAAGCGAAGGAAGATCAGCAAAATAATCCCTACGATGGCTTACACTTTGCGGGCAACTACAGCGATATGTCTGCAGATTAGTCTTATCCCGTTAGATAGGCCGTGTGTTGTATTTGGCTGATTAGGTTTGAATTAAAATATGTCGAGCGATTACTAGCTTTGTATTATGTGGCTTTGCATTACTGATTTTTAGGCAAAAAAAAAAGCCGGATGATGAGTCCGGCCACAAAGAGTGTGTGTGAGCAATGTCGTGCTTGCAAACTCAGGAGCTCCATAACAACGTCGATTACCAGTCATCGTTGTTAAAGATGAGTTTTGGAACGCACGTTAACGATAATCATTCTCAATTGTGTTTGCAAGCTATTTATTGCAAAAAGTGCACATCTTTACAAATATCGTTTTGCTCTCATCCATTAACGATTTAGATCGACTTGCACAGATGCAGTTTATGTTCGACTAAGCTTTTAGGATCGGCTGTCAGTTCAGTAATTAAATATTGATTACTGATCAACAAATTAAGCATCGCAGGGAAGCGGTTCAGCGTCTTCACTTGAATATGATTATATCCTTGGCGGCGTGCCCAAGTTTCTTGATATTCGAGTAGACTCTGCGCTAAGCCTAAACGTCTAAAGTCGAATGCAACGCCACCTAACCAGCTATAAAATATGGCTTCTTCTTGCTCGTAACCCAGTTTAAACCCTGCCAATTCACCTTCTACATATGCGACTAAGATCAAACATGTCTTGCCCTGTAAGCGCTGGTCCAACACTTTGTTTGTGAGTGGGTGATCGAGCTCAGGGATTTGTTGGCTAAGTTCGATAAGCTGAGCGGCTAACTCGGGAGTCAAACTTGACTCTGCTTTAATTTCAATAGAATACATAGTTTACTCTCATAAAAAATCAGCCCCACTCGCGCGTTAACAGGAGCAGGGCTGAGCTATTAACTGATTAAATTATAACAGGTCTGGCCAGTTGGGTTAATTAGGAAATTGATTCTTGCGGATTGGCTCGCAAAATCTTGTCCTGTAAGACTTTTAGCAAAACACCGTATGCCGGTAGGAAAAGGCCTAAGCTCACGATTAGCTTAAAGCCGTAATCAACGGTAGCGATTTCGGGCCAATTGGCTGCCATAAAGCTATCGGAAGAGGCGTAAAAAGCGATACTGAAAAAGACTAAAGTATCGACCAGATTTCCAACTAAGGTGGAGGCTGCAGGGGCGACCCACCAAGAGCGACTGGCTCGAATACGGGCAAAAACCTTAATATCCATCAACTGACCAATCAAATAAGCCGCGAAGCTGGCAAAGGCAATTCGGAACACAAAGGTATTCCACTGTGCAAGTGAATCAGCACCTTGAAAGCTGCCTTGATGGAACATCACTCCCATCACGTAGGAAATCATCAAAGCGGGAATCATAGCTTTGAGTATGATGCTTCGTGCGGCTTGTTGGCCAAAAATACGGACAGTGAGATCTGTGGCTAAGTACACGAACGGAAAGCTGAATGCCCCCCAAGTTGTGTGGTAGCCAAACAGTTGAAATGGCAATTGTACTAAGTAGTTGCTGACGCAAATAATCAGTATGTGAAATCCTACTAATAGGAATAAAGCGCGGCGAAGCTGCGCTGTGGTTAACATTAACATATGTGGCCTTTTTAGTTGTGTAGGGCGGGGTGAGGGAACCCGCTAATATTCAATTTATTATGTTTACGACTTTATTGCCGGTGACAGCGTGCTGAAATCGGGTCGCCATTATAGTGGTCGAGTTTTAAGATGCAAGTCTGCTGTTTAAATGTGCACATAGAATGAAAACTCTTCTACACTTTGAATACGTCGAAGGAGGATAGCCATGAGACGATTTTTTGCTACTTTTTGCTTATTTTTAGCTGTGTTACCTGTATCTGTTTCCGCCGCTCAGCCGATAGTGGTCGATGTAGCAACGTCAACTTGGGAGGGATTTGCCAATCGTGATAAAACGGGTTACTACTTCGAGTTACTTCAGCGGATTTTCCCTGAGCCAGAATGGCAGCTCAATGTACAGTTTATGCCTTTTGCCCGCAGTTTATATCTTGTTGAGCACAATCGTACCGATATCACGCTCAGCGTTTACAAGGGTGATATTAAAAAGGGGCTATTAACAGATAATATGGTTGAAGTGGACTCTATCGATGTGGCTGTTACTGCTGAGGTGGCGGCAGGATGGACCGGTATTGAAAGCCTATCCCACAAGAAGGTTCAGGCCATGCTGGCCTACAGATACAATATGCTGACACCTGTGCCTATGTATTACGAAGAAAGTAGCGATATGTTGACTATGCTCAATAGCTTAAATGCTGGACGTATAGATGCCGTGCTAGATTACAAACCTAATTTACTTACGTTTGTTCCTAAATTAAAGGCGCCACAAAATTTTGTGATTATTCAAGGTGTACTCAAGGCCGAAACCTATTTTGTTTTCGCTAACACCGAGAAAGGCCAGATGTTGAAACAACATTTTGACCTTGCACATAAGCGCTTAATCGATTCGGGTGAACAGGACAGGCTTTACCTTGAAACGATTGAAAAACGAAGGGCTGACGGCGCTGAATAGTCTTAATGTTTACTAGGCTTATTACATTTCGAATAAAATCGACATTATGGTTGCGAGTTTATTTTCAAGCTCTTGCCACTCAGCTTCAGGCTCAGAACCTGCAATAATTCCCGCCCCCGCAAATAGATTAATCCGACCTGGTTCGATCAGCGCACTGCGGATCGCTACCGAAAACTCACTCTCATATTTATTGAAATAGCCGCAGGCACCGGCGTACCAACCGCGAATATAACCTTCACGTTGACGAATAAAGTTTAGCGCTGAATACCGCGGCAAGCCGCCAACTGCAGGAGTAGGATGCAGGGCTTGCAAAAGTTGGAAATCATTCACGCCCGGCTTCAATTCGGCTCGAATTGCACGGTGTAAATGTTGAATATGGTTCAGCTTAAAAATAGTCGCTAATTCATCGGCGCCAACATAATTGCTCAGCGGCGTGAGCATATTCACTATGTGACTGCGAACAAGTTGGTTTTCAACGCTATTTTTGTTGTCTTCTAATAAAGCGTTCGCCAGCGCAACATCTTCTTCTTGATTGAGACCGCGTACCGTTGTACCAGCAAGTGCCTCGGTAAATAGTTCCTGCTGACGGCGGCGGAATAAACGCTCTGGTGAGCAAGAGATAAAAGTGCGATCTGGGCTAAATTGAAAGCCAAACTGGAAACTATTGGGATTACGGCCCTGCCAGCAAGCCAGCACCATCCAAGGATCGATAGGTTCGTTGACTTCAAGTTGCGTTAAGCGGGATAACACGACTTTTGGGGTATCTTGATTGAATTTAGGATCCACCACTTGCTCGACTAATGTCTTCCAACGTTCAAAATCAGGTTTGTCACTGCGCCCAAGTGGAACGATCTTTTTAGGTGGCGAGAGTGGCTTAGCAGGCATGACGGCTTCGATAGCGCCGATGGCCTTATCTATCTCACTATGGTGATCATTATCAGCAAAATTAAGATTCACTAATAGGCTAAATTTGTTCCCACTGCGTCTAAATTCAATGCGCGGCAGGATAAAGCGGCTATTACCGAACTCAGGCCAAGACTCTATAGTGCGATCGAAGGCAACACCGC
The DNA here is from genome assembly GCF_015767295.1 of Shewanella sp. DW31. NCBI lineage: Bacteria > Pseudomonadati > Pseudomonadota > Gammaproteobacteria > Alteromonadales > Shewanellaceae > Shewanella > Shewanella sp. DW31. The sequence continues at coordinate 15,965 of NZ_JADWMP020000028.1, read as the reverse complement.
CATAGTAGCGAATATTCTGATTCGTCGATAAGGCTCGCTGCTCTTGGTAGGCCATGGCCAGTTGCTGATCATTGATTCCGGTTTCAAATCTAAAGTCTTTGCACGCCCCTATCGCCGCGACTTCTTCGATTCTGTCGCGCCCATGCCAGTAGATCCTTGGGTATTGAGCCTGGGATGCCAGCCATGAAATTAAAGGCATAGCGACAGTGTTTAGTGACAACTGCACTATCGGTTCCGTCGGTGGAACTTGCTTTAATTGAATGAGTTTGTCGATGAGAGACTTAAGGTCTTCAGACAGGGCATGAACGGGCAAATAGAACTCCAAAGATAACGGATGAAGGCGAAAGCTGAAGGTCACTCTGTCAGCGTCAGTAAATTCGACTCAGGTTAATGTCCTCTTTTACAAGCCATTTACCTGTAGTGATTTTAGTCTGTAAATAAGAATCTTTCGCTCAAATTAAAGGCCACGGTCGAGTGTGTCAAGATGTAAGGCCCTATCGTGTGACTTTCGCCATAGTCTCATTTTACGCTGATAAAAAATGTGACTTGAGTGGGTCTTTTTGTCGGGCAAGTCACCCTCGATGGACATTTTGTCTCTTAGTCGTTAAATGTACTTTCCCTTTGTCGTAATTAGTCGATCTAGGTTGGTTTTTAAACGTTTTTCGGTTGAGACAGAATAATCGCGGTCCACAATAGCTGGCACATCTTAAATTTTCTACGTGACAAGTTAGATGTCTATTAACGTATGACTCGCCGTGGGAATGAAAAGACGACTAGGGTGAAGCCTTGTCATAGGCTGTTCGTTAGATCTTTATAGGCAGATATAGCATGAAACTCTTAGATCTCGAAGGCGTTAGCTTCAACTATGGCAGCCAGTTACCGACGGTATTGCAGGAAATTAACTTGGCGATTGGTACAGGCCAATGCCATTGCGTGAGCGGTCCGACGGGCTCAGGAAAATCGAGTTTGCTAAACCTACTGGCGGGCGTGTTAAATCGCCCGCATGAAGGTGACATCTGGCGTTATCCTCAATTGGTTACGGGTCTGGTAATGCAAGACCCACAAACTCAGCTACTAAGGCAAACCGTTGGTGCCGAGGTGGCTTTCGCCTTAGAAAACCTCGGTATTCCCACCGAGCAAATGCTACCTAAAGTGCAATTAGCTCTGCGGCGTGTGGGCTTGTATTTGCGCCTCGATACCCAAGTCAGCACGCTTTCTCTCGGTCAAAAATATCGCTTAATGATCGCCGCCCAGTTAGTGTCAGAGCCGCATTTACTGCTGCTCGATGAACCTTGGGCACAACTCGATGATCACGGTGTGAGTGAGCTGCTGGTCGTGCTTCGCAATCTTATCCAAGATGGTATGGCGCTAGTATTAGTTGAGCATAACGCCTCGGCATTCGCCGAGATTATTCAGCATTATTGGCAGTTAGAGGCTGGCAAGTTGTCCGAAGGCATCTATACCGTGAGCGATGCGCCGCAAATTGAAGCGCCTGCGTGGCGACATCAAGCTAAATTTGAGCATTTAGGCAAAGTCTTGGTCAGCGCCGAAGCCTTTGATTTTGGGTTCGATGCTTGTCCCATGTTATTTGCGTGTCCGCAAGGATTCCAATTGCAAGCGGGGGAGATAGTGACCTTAGTGGGCGACAACGGCTCTGGTAAAACGAGTTTATTGAAAACTATAGCGGGCGTGCACAGTTTAAGGCAGCGTCTTCCCCTTAAAGTGCTAGGGCGAAGGCCTAAATTGGGGATTTATGGCGCTGAATTGGGACTGTTGATGCAAAGGCCGAGTCGACAATTATTCGAGTCTAACGTGCTAGCCGAAATGCAGTTTAGCCTTAGGCGCTTTGAACTCCCCAAAGAGCGAGCGGTGCAAATGTTGGACGAGTTGGATTTATTTAGCTTAGCCCATCTGTCGCCCCACAAATTATCCTACGGCCAACAGCACTTGATTGCCTTAGCGTCACTCGCCTGTCTACGCCCTAAGGTGCTGCTTTTGGACGATCCATTGGCAGGGATGGATAAGCATTACTACGGCAAAGTGTGGTACTTGCTAAAGCGGTTAAGCTCCCAAGGTTGCGCTATTTTGCTCAGCACTCACAGAAGCATTGAACACAGTGCTGTGTCACGGCAACTGAGTTTACGCAATGGTTTATTGGTGGAAGAGTCAACTGAAATGGCTGAGCGTTATGTGGGGTAGTTGTGAGCTTTTCGCGCGTGAGGGTCGCTGGTTTTGAATGCCTAGCCCTTAGGCATTTGTTGAAATAATGAGAGATTGAAATGAGTCTAATCGACACCTTAAGCTCTGATTTCATCGTATCTTGTTTAAGCCCCTTTATTTACCAAGAAAGTCTATGGTGATTTTCTAATCTTCGTCTTAGAATGCCCCTCACGTCTGTTCTATAATAATCAAAAATAACAACAGAACATTTGAGCGTAGGTCGCTTTTATGTCGTATGGTTAAGTTGATATTTTATTCGGGCACATCATCCTTGGGGTTGTAGATATGAGTGAGTCGGCAGAAACAGTTGAGCTTATCAAATTACCAGTGTCGCAATTGACATTAGGTATGTTTGTCAGTGCCATAGACAAAAATGATCAGGGTCAACTTGCTATTGCAAATGCTGGACAAATTAAACATAAGGATGCAATTTTAAAACTGGCCAAAAGTGGCATCAAATTCGTTTGGGTGGACACTGAGCGTTCGGCAGAACATTGTGGGTTAAAGAAAAAATCGACTAATGATAGTCAACCCGACAATCGAAAAGCGCTAGTGAGTCGCGATAAACAACAAGCTCAAGCTAAGGTTATGCTGACCGAAGCGAAAGACCTTATTCGTAAAGTGTTATCCGAAACCTTCGAAGGCAAAGCCATCGAAGTCGCGCCCTTCGAAGCGTTAGCCGATACCATGATAGAGTCAGTGATGTTGGATGCTGATGCGCTTAAATGTATGTCTGCACTCCGTTCAAAAGATGCCTATCTACTTGAACATTCAGTGAATGTCGCCTTTCTACTGGTTACCTTTGGTAAATACTTAAAGCTAGATCGCGTCATGCTACGGGAAATGGCGGTCGGCGGGATTTTGCACGATATTGGCAAGATTAAAGTCGACAATAAAGTGCTGCATAAGCCAGGCAAACTGACGCCGGAAGAGTTCGAACATATGAAGCTGCATCAAGTGTATGCGCTTGAAATTATGAACGAAACTACTGGTCTGTCGCAGATCAGTAAAGATATCTGCTTAATGCACCATGAAAAATTAGATGGCAGAGGTTATCCAAGGGGTTTGAAGGGTGATGAAATCCCCCGCCATGGCCGTATGAGTTGTATAGTCGATATCTTCGATGCTTTAACAGCAACGCGATGTTATAAAGAGGCTATGAGCCCTGCCGCGGCCTTTAAAATTTTACTCAGTCTGACGCCATTCCATTTGGATCAAGAATTGGTCTATGAGTTTATTCGTTGTATTGGTGTTTACCCTGTGGGTTCCTTAGTTGAATTATCGGATGGTCGTGTTGGTATTGTTTGGGCCTCGAAAGATAGGGATGCGCTACATCCAATCGTAAAGTGTTTTTATTCTTTAAAAGTAAAACGTTACACTGATGTCGCTATGGTGGATTTATTAAAATCTGAACTTTATATTGAACGCGGTGTGTCACCGAGTACATTAGATATCGATCCGACTCCTTTCTATTAATCTTCAAATCCTACCTTAAATGCCGGTCATCTGAGTCGATGGCTGGTGTGAATGATTGCAGAGCCTGCGCTAAAAACCGTAAACTGAAAGTATTTCTCTGGTCGAGCAATGCTATGAACAGTGCTATGAAATCTCTATTTCCTATTTTTATCATTATCTTATCCTTGGCTTTGTTAATCCCTGGGGTGACTCAACCTATTTTGAGTATCAGCGGCAGTATCGATAAGGCCAAGCTGGCGGAACAAGGCATAGAGCAAGTTGCCCAAAGATTTGATGAGGACTCTGGGCGTGACAGTGCCCGCGGCATGTTAAGCATGGTCAGTGGTTTGCTTGGGTTTAATAGCCTTAAGGGCGAAGTCGAAGTGTTGCAGAAAACCCGCAGTATTTGGGGAACGGTAACCGAACTTTATCACTCTGGTAATGGACTCGTCGCGGGATTAGTCATGTTATTCAGCGTGGTGGTGCCTGCCTTAAAGTTGAGTTTAATGCTGGCACAGCAATGTGTTAGCTCGATTGGCCTGAAACTGAGGATTAATGCCGTCGTCAACTCACTCGCCAAGTGGTCGATGGCCGATGTGTTTGTGGTGGCGCTGATCATCACCTTTATGGCGGGGAACGCTTCAGGTGGCATGGGGGAAATGTTAAAAACACAGGCGCAATTTGAAAACGGTTTTTATTTCTTTACCGCTTACTGCACTTTATCGATTCTGAGTGGTTTTTTAGTGCGTCGTCCAACGCCAATTCTTTAGCTATTTTAAAGGCATACTGACTTTAGTGACAAAGTGAGTATGCCTTGCTTAGTGAGATCAACATCAATCTAGATTAAGACAGAGTACCATTTTGATAGATGGGCATAATCCAATAGCGACAGGGATTATGTTTGCAGACCAAAGCTAGCGCCGCGAGCAGCGCGGCTTGTTGTGCAACGGGGTGCATGATTTCGAATTTGCAAAACTCCCGATAACCTTCCACTTGTTCCTTGATATTAAAATGGCTGTGTTCACGGCTAAAACCACAAATATTCCCTAGGCTAAAACCCGATAGAAACTCTAACTCTATCAAGGTATCGACTATGTCGTCCTTAATATCATTTTGGGCGATCAGTACTAACAGTTGTTCTGTGCTCATTTACGTTTCTCCAGCCAAAAATACAGAATTGGCAGTAAATACAGTGTGGTAATGGTTGAAGTGAGCAGACCGCCAATCACCACAATCGCTAAAGGTTTTTGAATTTCAGCCCCAGGACCTGAGGCAAACACTAGCGGCATAAGACCAAACATGGCCGTTGTCGCCGTCATCAAAATGGGGCGTAAACGCCGCGCCGCACCTTGTTCTACCCGTTCGCGCAGATTACTGAACATGTGCTTGGTTTGTTCGTAATAGCTGACCATTACCACGCCATTGAGCACAGCGACGCCGAGCAGGGCGATAAAGCCAACTGAGGCGGGCACGGACAAATACTCCCCCGATAAATACAGGCTAACTATGCCGCCCATCATAGCGAAGGGAACGTTGGCGAGGATTAAGCCCGCTTTGGCCAGTGAGCCAAATGTGGTGAATAAAATCAAAGTGATCAGTGCGATAGCAATGGGGATCACTAACAGTAAATTGCTGGTGGCTCGCTGCTGGTTTTCAAACTCACCACCAAAACTCACGCTATAACCGCTCGGGAGTTTGATTTCCTTTGCGATTTTAGCGTTGAGCTCTTCTACAAAACTCACAATATCGCGACCCTGCACGTTGGTGGTGATCACTGAAAAGCGATTCCCTTGCTCACGCTCGATAAGGATGGGGCCTTGCTTATAGCTTAAAGTGGCGACATCACTCAGGCGTTTTAAGGAGTGATCTGGCATCACCAGTAACTGATTTTTAAGCTCATTAATGCTGCTTAAGTGGCTCTGATTATTAGCCATCAGTACGGGTGTGCGCTTCTTACCTTGCAGCACTTCGGTCACGATTACGCCTTCGAGTTGGCTTTTCAGGTAGCGAGCAAACTCCATGGTGCTCATACCAAAGCCACGGGCGAGCTCGTTATCTAAGGTGAGGTTGATAAAAGGACTGCCTTCGATCATCGCCATTTTCACATCGATGCTGCCGCTGGTGGCATTAACGAGTTGTTGGATCTGGCTAGTGAGCTGGCCTAAGGTGTCGATATCATTACCAAAGACCTTAATCGCCACGTCGCCAATGCTGCCGGTGAGCATTTCGGACACACGCATTTGTATCGGTTGAGTGAAGTTAAAATTAACGCCGGGATAGTCCAATAACACAGTGCGGATCGCATCGATAAGCGCTTCTTTATTGGCAAAGCGCCATTCACTGCGGGGCAAAAGTTCTAAGAACACATCGGTTTCATTGAGTCCCATGGGATCTAAGCCGATTTCATCCGCGCCAGTACGCGCCACCATCTGTTTGATTTCAGGAACTTTAGCCAGCAAGGTTTGCTGAATTTGCTTGTCGATGGCAATCGAAGCTTCGAGTGAAATCGATGGGGATTTCTCCAGCTGCAGGATAATGTCGCCTTCATCTAAGGTCGGCATAAAGGTTTTTCCCACTAACCCGAACAAGCCTAAGCTGACGATAAGCAAGCTAAAGGCGATCACCATAAAGCGTTTTTGATGGCTAACCGTGCTCTTGAGGCTGACCAGATAAAACTGTTTAAGCTTTTCAATCGCCTTAGGTTCCTTGGCGGCTTTTTCGTTGACGAGATAAGAAGCGATAACCGGAATGACAGTTAACGACAACACCAGCGCCGACAGCATGGCAAACACGATAGTGACCGCAACTGGGGTGAAGAGTTTGCCTTCAAGCCCGCTCAAGGTCAGTAAGGGCGAGAACACTATCATGACGATCACTGTGCCCGACACCACGGGAATGGCAACGTCCTTGGTCGCGCGAAAAATCAAATGCAGCCGCGGTAATCTCTGCTTAGTGGCGATGAGATTTACCATGTTTTCGACCACAACCACAGATGAATCAACTAACATGCCGATGGCGATAACCAGCCCGCCTAGGCTCATTAAGTTTGCAGAAAGATTGAAGTAATCCATCATCAAAAACGTCATCAGCGCGGCAAGAGGCAGCGAGAGTGACACGACCAATGCGGCGCGCACGTTACCTAAAAATAGCGCCAGCAAGATGATCACCAGCACTACGGCTTCGAACAAGGCATTGGAGATAGTATCAATCGCGGTATTGATCAGATTCGCGCGGTCGTAAAAGGTGTTGATCTGGCTCCCTTCTGGTAAGGTTAGGCTGATTTGATCGAGTTTTTCTTTAATGTTTTTGACTACTTGTGCGGTATTGGCGTCTTTCAGGGCGATGATCAAGGCTTCGGCGGTTTCGTTACCGTCCTTAGTGACTGCGCCATAGCGGGCTAAGTGGCCAATTTGAATATCGGCTAAATCCTGCAGTCGATAGACTCTGGCATCATCGGCTTTGATCACTAATTGTTTGAGCTCGTCGATGTCATCGATGCGACCTTCGGCGCGCACTATGATGGTATCTGTACCAATCGTGAGCTTGCCCGCACCTTCGTTGTGATTATTCTCCACTATCGCCTGTTGCAGCGCCGCAAAACTTACTCCCGCGGCCGCCATAGCCGCAGGTTTGGGGGTCACACTAAAGCTTTTGGCATAGCCACCGAGGATATTCACATCGGCGACACCTGCAACGGTTCGCAGTAGCGGACGGATTTCCCATTCGAGCAACTGCCGTCTTTCTATCAGCGAAAGATTGGGATTTTCGAGTGAAAACATAAAGATTTCGCTGAGCGGCGTACTCATCGGCGCTACGCCGCCCGTCACACCTTCAGGGAAACTGTCCCACACGGCGGCGATGCGTTCGCTCACCTGCTGGCGCGCCCAATAGATATCTGTGCCTTCGTCAAAATCGAGTGTGATATCGCTGATGGCGTATTTAGTGGTCGAGCGCAGAATCGATTGATGGGGAATACCTAACAGTTCGGTTTCAATCGGCACGGTAATTTGCGCTTCGATTTCCTCCGGCGTCATGCCGGGCGCCTTGAGGATAATCTTCACTTGGGTGGGCGAAATATCGGGAAAGGCATCCAAGGGAATGGAAAACCAGGCTCGCGCTCCCGCTAACATGATGATCAGCGCCACAATCAGCACAAATAAGCGCTGCGTAAGCGAAAAGCGGATGACTGAGGTCAACATCTTATTCGCCTCCTAGGCCAAGCATTATGCCTTTGACTGCAGCAACTGACTGGGATAACACTTGGATTTGGCTGAGTTCTTGATCGCTTTCAACGATATATTGCTCAGGCGTTGAGCCCAGAATATCGATCGAAATTGAGGTGAGTGTGTCGGCGGTTTTAGTGAAGACTTGGCTGTCTTGCTCCCAGCTAAAAACACTATTTTTAGGCAATAAATACACCGCCTTTTGATACTCGGGTATCACAGTGATCTGTTGTCCTAACAGTAAGTTACACTCCTGCGGTACGGATGATGACCAAGCGGTCACGAAGGCACCTTCGGCGATGGCCGACACGGACTCAATGGCGATATGGCACTGATTGATATTCACCGCCGAAAGTGAGTGCGACTGACTCATTGGCACACTGACCTTGACGCGAATGCTGTCGCTGGACACCAGTGAGAATAGCTGTGAACCCGCCATATAAGGTCCATTCACTTGGTTGAGTTTAACGATCCCCGCCACTGGCGTGCCTACCACTAGGGAGTCTGTGGCGGCATCTGTGCTTTTGACTATCTCCATAAAATGCTGCATGTGCTCGTATTCGAGGTGAGTGCTGAAGTAGTCTTGGCTGATCTCTTGCCATTTTTCTGCGCTGATACTGCCATTGTTTAATAAGGGTTTATTGCGCTCATAACGGCTTTTGGCCAGTTGATATAAGCTGCTGGCGGCTTCGACTTGGGCGAGGTAGTGGAACACTTCTGGCCCAGTCAGTTTGACAATCGCTTGGCCTTTAGTGACGAGCTGGCCTTGGCCGACGAGAAAGCTGATCTGCTGGATATTCTCCGGCGTGCTGATCCAATAATCGTTACCGGGGAGGATTTCAACCTGCGCGGGCAACGGGCTGCCCTCATAACTGGCGACTTTCTGTGGTTGTACGTAGCTCAGGTCTAAATTACCGAGGGAGCTTATCGTTAAGGATTCAGCCTGCACTAAAGTGGCAACACTGGCGGATAAACAGAAAAGGCATGCGCCGTACTTGGCCATCATAATGAAATTCCTAAGGCTTGCAGTTGTTGGGAGTGCAGTTGTTGCTGCGCGACTTGGTTCAGTGCTAAGCGGGATTCGGTATCGAGGGCATCCATATAGCGGCGCAGCCAGACTTCGTAGCTAACTTGATTTTGGTCTTTGACCTTGGCCAGCTCTTCAGTGATGGTGCGGCTAAGGTGTAAGGCTTGGGTTAGCAATGTTTGTTGGTCGAGTAAGTTTTGTTGCTGTTGCTCTAGCTTTTTAAGCTGAGTTTTTAGCTCGATATAGGTACGGTCGAGGTTGAGCGTGTGCTCGGTATTGGCTTGTTGCCATTGGGATAATTCGGTTTGTGATAGGGCAGAACCTAAGGTCAGTGGTACAGAAACGGCGATGCCAAGCTGTTGATCATCGACTTGATTATCGGCGGTATTTTTGGCCGTGAGTGAGACTGCCCAAGGATCGTTATTCCCTGCTTGCTGACTCTGGATGATCAACAGCTGTTGCTGCTTCTGCAGGCTCAGTAGTTGCCATAATGGATGCCGCGCGAGCATGTCATTGGGTTGGTTGTTGGCAGAAAGTGGCCGCGCGGTTTCGGCTATGTTCTGCGGTATTTGCTCTTGTCCGGTGAGTTGTTGATAGAGGGCACGCGCCTCGGCCTGTTGCTGATTAAGAACGACCCGCTCCAGTGCAATATCCACCATTTCGCGTTCTAACAAGAGAATGTGGGCAATCGGCAGTTCGCCCGCATCTGTGAGTTGCTTTTGCTGACTATGAAGCTTGTCGAGTAATTGGCTCTTGCGATCTAATTGGGCCAGTTTCACTGCAGCAAGACGATGTTCCCACAGGCTTTGTCGCAATAATCCCGATAAATACAGACCTTGCAGCGCGGCTTGTTGCACCTGAATGCCTTGGGTGAGTTGTTTAATTTGCTTATCGCTGCTGTGCAAAGCAGGGGATTTTATTGGCAAATTGAGTGAGAGTTCCTGCTCGTAGCTGTTACCATTATCTAGGCTACCTAAGTGACTCAAGCTAATGCTCGGCAGGCCATTGAGCCAAGATGAACTGCTTAAGCTTATTTGTGATTGCGGTAACTGGCCGCCCGATTGAGATAGAGAATGTAATCTTGCTTGGCTGGTGGTGAGTGCTTGAGATAGCTCGGAATGCGCGGCGTGGCACAGGAAACTGCTGCTGACTAAGGTCGCCAACAGACATAACTTGATACAAGACGTACTGACAGACATAGGACGATTCTATGGCAATAAAGTGTACTGCCAGTGTAGGGATTGGTGGGCGAAAGTCGTGGGGGACATGTATCATAAAACTGTCTATGGTACATATGTCCCATAAATTAATGGGTTGATTTTGCTTTTATTTAGGAGTTTTTCGATGAAGGATCTTGTCATTATTGGTCTGTTGGCCTTGATCATATGCTTTAAGCTTTTTGACATCACTTCCGACATTCAATTGGGCATTCCCCAATGGCATATTGCCCAGGAAGCCATGTTATTAGTGCTCACAGTGATTGGTGCCATGTACTTAAGTTATGACCTCATTCGTCGCTCCCGCGAAGTGAAAGCGTTGGCTAAACGGTTGGAGCATGCGGATAAAAAAATCGACAATATGTCGACGCAAATGCGCTCTGCCAGACAAGAATACAGCCAAGCTGTGTCGCAGCAATTCGAGACTTGGGGCTTTACTAAGAGTGAGCAGCAAGTGGCATTTTTACTGCTTAAGGGTTTAAGTTTTAAAGAAATTGCCGAAGTGCGCCAGACTAAAGAAAAAACCGTCAGACAACAGGCATCGACCATTTACGGTAAAGCGGCAGTCGATGGGCGCCATACTTTTTGTGCTTGGTTTATGGAAGACTTTATTCAAGAACATAATCAAGATCTTGCTGCGAATGAAGCGGCATCAAGCCCTAAGGCGGCTTAATCAACGCTGGATTGGCTTAGTTGTTATAGCTATTTGTTATTGAAAATCGATATTTGCTGAGTTTTTAGTTCTAAACAATAATGAGCATCCCCTAAGTTTGCAGGAAGATGCAATTGAAAAACTGGCTGATTATCGTGTTTTGCCTGATTGCCTTGGTCGCTTCGACGCAAACCACAGGACTCGTGCGCTCACTTATCGAATTCTCCGCCTTTGTTGGCGTCCTCTACTGGGCTTGGCGAATGAAGCCGACGGCAGAGTAGGCAGGCTTTTTTTAGCTAAATCTTAGTTATTGAAAATAAAGAATATACACTAAAGACGTGATACCAATTGCTGCCCACAGCATCACCCCAAGTAACAAAGGTTTGGGGCCACTCGCCCGCATTTTCTGCACTGTAATTCCTGCACCAATCAAAAACAAACACAGGACTAATGCCCGTTTCGACACCATAAATAAGGTGTCATAAACAGCATGGAATTGTGGCAACCAATGGGCCACGGCAATGGCTAAACAATAAAAACCGATAAAATACGGCAGGTTAAGCTTGCGCTTATCGCCACCAAACAACATAGCGCTGACCAATGCGATCGGGATAATCCACAGGGCGCGGGCGAGTTTTATAGTGGTTGCGGTTTTTAAGGCTTCATCGCCGTAGGCCGAAGCCGCGCCGACAACCGATGAAGTATCGTGGATGGCGATGGCACTCCACACGCCAAAATCGTATTGGCTCATATTGAGTAAGTGGCCGAGTGCGGGGAATAAAAATAGCGCGACTGAGTTCAGCACAAATACGCAGGCTAACGCAGTGGCGGTTTGATCGTTACGCGCATTGATGGCCGGAGCGACTGCGGCAATGGCGCTGCCACCGCAAATAGCGGTACCAGAGGCGATTAAGTGGCCCGTGACATGATCAAATTTCAGGGCGCGGGTGAGCACAAACCCTAAGCTGAGGGTGAAAAAGATTGAGCCAACAATCAGGCCGAAGTTGTGGGTGCTCGCCTCGATCGCCGCGTTTAAGTTAATCCCAAACCCTAAGCCAATGATCGAATAAGACAGGAGTTTTTTGGTGAGTGCGGCGATATTCCATTGCACTGGCACCCAACCAAGGCTGGCTAAGGTAAAACCTAACACTAGCGCCATGGGCGATGAGATAAAAGGCGCGAGGCATAACAAACCCGCACAGATGAAAACGATGCGATGAGTCTTATTATCTTGCTGTGATGTCGATGAAGAATTCATAACGCCTTAGGCTCGAGCGATTCGGTTTATCGTTCCAACCACAGATCTTCACATTAAGCGACGGATACAAAATGGCGATCAATTGGATTGATCATGGAGACAGATGCAAGAGGGCATTATAGCTGGGTGTATGAGCCTCAATAAAATCAATTAAACTTATCTAGTCAGTCAGTTTTATTGACTCTCAGAGGATTGTGCAAAGCAGGAGGGTAAATCGAAGAAGATGAACTGAGCTCAGTTCATCTTCTTGGCTAGATAATAAATGGCGAGGTTACAAAGCGTGCAATTATAAATTTACGATACTTTTCAAGTTGTAATCGCTGCCATCCTTTGCGGTAAACAACTTATCTTGGGTGTCGTTGGCGCTGGACATACCCGCATGTAATAGGCTGAGCCAATGGCGCGATGCGGCAGAACGTGACTCTGGTGTTCCGACTACCATGTTTAATGACGTTCCGATTTGGATATCTTCCAGATTGGCAACGTCTCTCGCACCTATCATGCCACTGCGGTCGAAACTGAGTTCAACGTGGCAACCTAGGTCCTGTAACACTATGGCGCAAGGCGCATCTTTAGTGCCGTTAAAGGCCACAAACTGTTTTGGCTGACGTAAACCACTGTGGCTGCCGTCGGCAAAAAAGGCCAACAGGTGTTGGTAGTAAACCACATAGCTGCTCACATCTTGGTGTGAACCAGAGTTAAGTGGAAAGAGGCGGTCGAGGAATTGTTTCGCATTAGCGATCTTCTCGTGCTCGGCGACATTCACTTGGGCCACGGCTAGCACTTCTTCTGCGATGAGGCTGTTTAGATTCGGTTGGATCTGGTTGCTCTTGATAATTGACATATTCATCGCTTGTTCCTCTCACTCTTTCAATTTAAAAAATTCAGGGTTTTGATTTAACTTTTGGCTTATCAAAGTTTGTCTTCAATTTGGTTTGTCCGCTTTGAGTGCTTAGCCACTTTAAGTGTGAGTGGTTAAGCATTTCTTGTACTGGAATGGCTTAGCTTGTTCGCATTAGCCTTTCCTTGATTGCTTGATTTGTAGTCTAGTCTTTTTTTGACTACAATTTCACAATAAAAATTTTACACTGTGAATTTTACAAAATGCGCAATGACCAGAGCTTGATGAGAAAATCACATTTCCTAGGCACAAAAATACGTAACCTACGGAAACGTAATAATTTAACGATGGAAGATTTGTCGGCACGATGCATTCGAGTCGACGCGGGAAGTGCGCCTTCTGTGTCATATTTGTCGATGATCGAACGTGGCAAGCGTGTGCCGAGTGCCGGAATGCTGGCAGTCATCGCCGCGGTTTTTCAAAAAGACGCCGAATGGTTCTTAGACGATGTGCCCGAAGAAAACGCCATTACGCCAGACAAGGGCCGACGTGGTGGCATAAGTGGTATGGCACTCGAACCCAGCTTTTTGTTTTCCAATGATATTTTACAAATAGCGATACCTGAGATGCTGTCGCAGACAGGGATCTCAGGTCGGCAGTTTGCCCATTTATTGATCCGCGCCCATCAAGAACACCATCAAAATCATTTCCCCGATCTTGAACGTGCCGCCGAAGAAGTCGGCCTCAAACGTATGCCCCTATCTCTGGACGATATGCTGGATATCGCTAAGGGAATGGGATTAAAAATCAAGTGGATAGATAGTACGCCGCAGGAAGTTATCGATGAAATGGGCGTGAGTTCGCGCCAGTTGGTCACCTCATTTATTGAGCCGCCGAGCACGATTTATGTAAATAAAATCCTCAAAAATCGCCCCAACAGACTCAAATATGATTTAGCTGTGCACATAGGTCATTGCGTGTTGCACAACAAGGACGGCCTCAAGAGTGTGATGATCTCAGGCCGCAAATTAGAAGTGGATGAAGAGGCGGGTATGCAGTCCAATACCTTGAACGCGCAGGATATCTTGCATGCGTGGCGCGATTTTGAATCGAGCTTCTTCGCCGGTGCGCTGCTGTGCCCTAAAGTGCCTTATCGCCAATTACTCGACCGCCACGGCTATGAGATTGAAGTACACAAGCAACTGCAAGTGTCAGCCTCAGTCGCCATGCGGCGTATGACTGTCGTCTCTCCTTATCCCCATTGGCATTATTTCGACGCTTACGCACCAGGCAAACTCAAAGCCGTTTACCGTGGTAACGGTATTCCACTACCTTGGGGCAATATGCGGTTAGTGGAAGACCCTTGTCAGCATTGGGCCGTCTTTAGAATGATCAGCGAGCCGACGGTCGGCACTTCGGCACAGATTTCGATTTTAAACGTCGGTAACGAACCACGCATTTACTGCTGCGAGTCAATTAAGGTCGAAGATTCGGCAGGCAATCCCCATGTCCTCTGTGCCGGTATTGATTTGAATCCGGCGATTGAAGCCCAAGGCAAAGATGCTCTCTCAATCGCCCACGATTTGAAAGATGCCTGTGTCGCCAGTGGCGGTTCAGTCACTATTCCAAAACACATTAAAAGCGATCTGGTGAGCGTTGCAAAAATCCTCAATATCAACTGGATAGAACGCGGGATCAAAAACGACGCCCGCCTTATTTGCTCCCGCGGCGCCGTATGCCCACGTCAACCCAGTTGCTATCAAGCGGGTAAATCACAGTGTGATGGGGCAACGTAAATCACTATTTGATTTACGTTGAGTTTTGCGGCCTTACAGCCGAGAAAGTCGTGGGGCTTCACCCCACACCCGACCAAGGAGGACTGCTCGTCCTATCCTCCTTGGATGCTCCATGACGCCCCCAACGGAGTTGAAAGCTCCTTGTGCTCATTGGCAAATTTGCTATCGCTTCCGAAGGATGCGTCCATGCACCTGCGAAAGCTAGCTCGCCATCCATGGCGAGACTCACGCGAATTTACCATTCGCCCTGCGGCAACTCCGAGGGGAATAGTATTCTGCGGCATCAGGTATGAAATTTAGGCCCGAAGAGATTGCCCGTCATGTCTTTTTGGTTTGTTTTCTTGAGCAAAAAGTGTTGGCTAGCATTTTTACTTTAACTATTTGTTATATTGAACTATCTATAAGAAACGGTATATATTGTTGATTTTAATTGATAATTTATGAGGTATAGTTATAGGCAGAATTGAGTTTACACATATAGGAGGAAGGAATGGAAAGTCATAAATTAGCAGAAAAAGATCCAAATGATTTAGTTGAATCTTTGATTCACAAATATGGTGACAGCCCTTGGACTAAATCAGTTGTTGCGTCATTACCTGTTATTGGTGCTTTTTTAGATTCTCACTTCAACTCAATGGCGAATGAAATATATCAGCGTCGTATTGAATCGATGTTTAGCGAAATCAAGAATGAGTTGAGTTACATAAGCGATCAAATAGTAGATAAAGAGTACATAAAATCAGAAGAGTTTTTTGATCTTTCGCAGAATGCATTTAGCCGAGCGATAAAAATAGCAGATACTGAAAGAATATCCGCCATTGCTCGAATCATCGCTGAATCAATCATTGGTAAGCAGGCTACCTCTATTCCTTCTTTTGATTTAGTGAGCGTCATAGGTGAAATGTCACCATCAGAAGCCAGCATGTTTGGTGAGATTGGAAAGATTTATCTAGAACATAAATCTCTATTAACTGGGTCGGGAAATACTTTATTTCGAGTGAAAGACATTCTCGACGTTTTACCTCCAAATTTGCAGAAAAATGCAGGTTTCTTATGCGCAAGACTTGAATCAAAGGGTTTACTTTCTTCAATTTTTGAAAACTATGGTTTAGGAGACGCTGGTGAAGAGCTTCTTAAGTACTTTCGGTCACAATGCTTGTAATCCATGAAGATAAAATGTTCATTTCCGTGAGATTACTTTTTTTATTGTCATCCCAAAACCACCGCCTCTGGCGGTGGTGATTGTTCCTTGAGGCTATAGCCTGAATTACGCCCA
>NZ_JADWMP020000027.1:0-65902 GCF_015767295.1 Shewanella sp. DW31 | reverse complement strand
CTAATTTATGCATAGGCCCTCCGGTGTGATGGGGTTTCTCTTGGTCGAAAGATCCGATCACTTGGAGGGCTATTAGTCCAACATTTCTTATCCCGAGTTCAGGTTATCTAGCTATAACCAATGAAAATACATAATATTGAAGGGGCATCACCGCCCTTGATCACCGCCCTTGAAAGCGGTGATGCTTTGACTGAATCTAGGTTAAGAGTTTAAACCGACTCTTGAGCCTGCTGTGCCAATCGCGCTAATACGCGACTTGCCGCCACAAAACCAAATGTCCCAGTGACCATAGTCACAGCCCCAAAACCAGAAGCACAATCCATCCTCATGCTGCCATCAGCCGCCGCTTTAGTACCGCACACTGAGCCATCGGCTTGGGGATACACTAACTGCTCACTGGAAAAAACAGCATCGATAGCAAACCGGCGTTGCACGTTTTTAGAGAAGTTATACTCGCGGCGCAAAATATTACGCACTTTGGCTAGCAAAGGATCTTGGTAGGTTTTAGCGAGATCAGTTAACTGAATTTGCGTCGGATCTGTCTGTCCACCCGCACCGCCCACTGTCACTATCTTAATTTTTTGACGTTTACACCAAGCAATTAACGCAGCCTTCTGCTTAACGGCATCAATACAATCAATAACATAATCAATATTGCCACCCTCTTTAGCTCCAAGCAAATACTCGCCTAGATTATCCAATGTAATAAAATCTTCAATTTCATTCACTTGGCAATCAGGATTAATTTCACGGATCCGTTGTGCCATCACAGCAACTTTAGAACCGCCGATGGTGGAGCTAAGAGCATGTATTTGTCGGTTAGTATTAGTGACACAGATATCATCTAAATCTATCAAGCTTATCTGCCCTATGCCGCTCCGCGCTAAGGCCTCTGCCGCCCAAGTACCGATGCCACCAATGCCAATCACCATCACATGGGATGTGGCAAATTTAGCCAACGCCTTTTGTCCATACAAACGGCCAATTCCGCCAAATCGATTTAGATAGGCCTCAGTCATAAATACTTACCTTATATTACCCAATAACAGCAGGAGCGCTTGCCCTAGCATCGAATGGATGCCAACAGGGGCAGCTTAATAGCAACACCAGAAATGTGCCGTGGATTCTAAACGATATCGACATAAACCGAAATCAGATCCTCAGCCACCAAACACTAGATACAAAGGGATACGAATACTAAATGAGTGTAATAAAAGCAAAGGCCCATCATTTACAATCGAGTCATTTGGTAATCGACTTAATAAAAACCTGTATTTCACTTGTAAAACAATATGTTGAATAAGCCGCCCTTTACATAAAACTTGATCAGGATCACACTTTATCATTTCAAGTCTGTGCAGACTTTGCCACACAAAAGCTCAACAGCATGCATAGATACTGAAGTTATCAATGCATATAACAGCGATAAGCACAGGAAAATGAAGATGAAAAAGAATCTACTGACGACGGCTATTATTTCTAGCCTCACACTCTATTCATTCACAGCACTCGCCGATGGCCCTGAATTCTATGGTCATGCTGATCTTGCCATTACCAATTCAGACACAGGTTATGCAACTCAAAACCAAAAGGAGGGCACTGTTCTTGAAAACAACTTCTCTTGGTTAGGCGTAAAAGGTTCTGAAGCTGTAAGCCCTTACTTTGACATCATTTATCAAATGGAATTTGGTGTCGAAAACTTTGATAACTCAAATAAAACCTTCAATGCCCGTAATACATTCCTAGGTATCAAAAGTGCCGTAGGTACGGCTTTAGTGGGTCGTAACGATACCGTATTTAAAGCAGCTGAAGGTAGCTTCGATCTTTTCGGTAATACCAATGCTGATATCGACTTACTGGTTGCAGGCCAAACACGCTCCGCCGATGGCATTTCTTACTATTCACCTAAAATTGCCGATCTCGTGACGCTTAATGCCACTTATCTGATGAGTGATAACTATGACCAAGTGGATAGCAATGGCAACGACGTGTATAGCAAAGATCAAATGTATGCTCTGAGCGCCACCTTAGGGGATAAAGCCCTTAAAGCACAAAACTACTATGTCGCTGCCGCCTATAGTGATGGTATTGATAACGTTGAAGCCTATCGTGGTGTGGCCCAAGCTAAATTCGGTGACGTAATCTTAGGTGCCTTATATCAACACAGTGAGCATGTGGATGATAAGTTTGCCAATCTCTCAGGCGATACCTATTTTGTCAACGCAGCCTACTTAATTGGCGACTTAAAACTAAAGATGATGTACGGCAAAGATGACTCAGGTCTAGGCAAGTACGTGAGCCGTTATGTTGGTGACCAAGACAACAGTGGCCTAGAACAGGTCCGTGATGTTGACCTGCAACAGTTCAGTGTGGGCGCAGATTACCGCCTGAGCACTAAGACTATGGTCTATGGTCACTACACGCGCTTCGATGGTGATCTTATGTTGGCCGATGTAAAGCAAGACCTGAATGACAACATCTTTACTGTCGGTTTACGCGTTGATTTTTAAATAGATTAATCAACTAACCCCAAAGTTATTTATTGATAAAAAAGCGGCTTCGGCCGCTTTTTCTGCTTAGATATCGCCCCCAAACACAAATCTATAACCAATATGACAGACTTGCTACAGCATTAGTATATGCTACAGTTACCCTCGCCGACGCACTATCTAAGGCAATCCGCCTTACCTACCACTTAAGTAGTAAGTGAAAAATAGAGTTTTACCCCTTTCAGGTAAATTTGCAGTCAAGATATAAGGAAAGATCCCAGAAATGGCCCGAATATAGGCAAGGAGAGCCAAAAACATGATCTGCGCCACAGCCTGCGAGTCGTAAAACTGTAAAAATCGGCGGCAACTTTGTTACCGACTCAGGTAGCAAATGCGTTAAACCACACAAAAACCATGAAAAATGGATAAGAACTTAGGTTCGAGGGAGCACAAAACATGAAAAAGACATTCATCTCTGCATCAGTTGCATCAGTATTGGCATTGGCTTCATTCGGTGCGCTAGCCGAAGGCCCAAGCTTCTATGGTCGTTTAGAGCTTGCTCTAACCCATACTGACACAGGTGCCACTCTACAATCAGGTACTAACGGCTTAAATGCAAACTATGCCGATGAAAATAACGCAGGTACTTATTTAGAAAATAACTTCTCTCTATTAGGTGTTAAAGGCTCAGAAAAAATCGCTGATGGCTTTGACGTTATCTACCAAATGGAATTCCAAGTTGAAAACACTTCTGGTGCAGGTGATGTTTTCAAAGCACGTAACACTTTCTTAGGTTTAAAAACTAACGCTGGTACTGTGTTAGTGGGTCGTAATGACTCAGTATTCAAACAAGCCGAAGGTGCTGTGGATATTTTCGGTAACACTAACGCCGATATCGACCGTTTAGTCAGTGCCCAAACTCGTACTGCCGATGGTGCTTGGTACTATTCACCAAAAATTGCAGGCTTAGTGACATTAAACGCTAACTATCAATTTGATGATAACGACACTACAGCTAAGACTTCTGAAAGCCTATATGCATTAAGCGCAACTCTAGGTGACAGCAAGTTTAAAGAGCAAAACTACTACGCTGCAGTAGCCTATAACAAAGGCATCGCGGGTGTTGATGCATACCGTTTAGTTGGCCAAGCAAAATTCGGTCAATTCAAAGTTGGTGGTTTATTCCAAAACTCTGAAGATGTTGTGAACAATGACATCGAAGGTAACACTTACTTTGTTAACGTTTCTTATGATCTGAACGGTGTAAACCTGAAGGCTGAATACGGCATTGATGAAGCTGGTTTGGGTGGCGCTTACACTAAACTAGGCGGCGTAAAAGGTGCTGATGACATCAATTTCCAAAACTTCAACATTGGTGCTGATTATCGCTTAGCGAAATCAACTATGATCTATGGTCAATACGCTATGTACCGTGGTGATTTTACTGTTGCTAATGCTAAAACAGATCTACAAGATGACAACGTATTCTCTGTAGGCGTACGTTACGACTTCTAATCTCTTACCTAAGAGATAATAGAAACCTACTGTAGTAATACAGTAGGTTTTTTATGTCTCAAATCTAATCCAAAAGCGCCAAAAATAAAAAACCACCTAAGCCAAGCTGAGGTGGTTTTAGTTAACCCATTTAATTCTTTACAGCATTGAAACCATTACAAAGCATTAGATGCTCGCTAAAGCATCACCGCCGTCACCTAATTCAACGCTATCGACACGTTGTAATCCTCTAGGCAATTTTGCACCACGACGACCACGTTCACCTCGATAATGTTCAAGATCGCTTGGCTTCAGTGTGAGCTTGCGCTTACCTGCCCACAGGGTAACCGGCGTATCACTTGGCACTAATTGTAAATGTGTCATAAGTTCATCGCGATTCTTGGCTCTTTCGGTTGGTATGCCAATAATTTTATTACCTTTACCCTTGGATAATTGCGGTAACGCTTCTAGCGAAAACAGTAACATCCGCCCTTCGTTTGTGATCGCTAGCAGTGACATTTCTTTAGTGCGGTCAATCAACTTAGGCGTTAATGATTTAGCGTTTGTTGGTAGACTCAGCAAGGCTTTACCCGCTTTATTGCGCGACACCATATCGTTGTATGAACAAATAAAACCGTAACCCGCATCCGTTGCTAACAAGTAACATTGGTCTTCTTCACCCATCAACACATGCTGCATGGTTTCGCCAGGTGCCATATTGAAGCGAGTCGTAATAGGCTCACCTTGGCTACGGGCCGATGGCAGAGTATGGCTATCCGTCGCAAAAGCCCGCCCAGACGAATCAATAAACACTGCGGCCTGATTGCTACGTCCCATCGCGCTACATAGATATTGGTCGCCAGACTTATAGGAGAGCGACAAAGGATCGATATCGTGGCCCTTAGCACAACGCACCCAACCTTTTTCAGATAAGACAACAGTCACGGCTTCTGTCGGCGTTAACTCTTGTTCAGTTAATGCTTTAGACTCATTACGCAATACGATTGGCGAGCGACGATTATCGCCATAGGTTTCGGCATCTTGAATTAATTCTTTCTTGATCAACGTCTTCAAGCGACGCTCTGAGCCCAATAACTGCTCCAGTTTTTCGCGTTCGGCTTCAAGCTCATTTTGTTCGGCCGTGATCTTAAATTCTTCTAACTTAGCTAAATGCCGTAACTTTAACTCGAGGATCGATTCAGCTTGTTTATCACTGAGTGAAAAACGGGCCATCAACTCAGCTTTAGGATCATCGTGAAAACGAATAATCTCGATCACTTCATCAATGTTGAGGAAAGCGATCATTAGGGCTTCGAGTATATGTAACCGCGATACCACCTTATCTAAACGATATTCTAAACGACGTTTAACCGTATCAACGCGGAACTCTAACCACTCAGTTAATAAGGTTTTCAACCCTTTAACTCGCGGACGCCCATCGAGACCCAACACATTTAAGTTAACTCTAAAGCTCTTTTCTAAATCTGTGGTGGCAAACAAATGCGCCATCAGTTGATCGCAATCGACGCGATTGGAGCGCGGTACCACCACAAGACGCACTGGGTTTTCATGATCCGACTCATCGCGTAAATCGGCCACCATAGGCAATTTCTTCGCCTGCATTTGACCGGCGATTTGCTCTAAAATTTTACCGCTACTGGCTTGATGTGGCAGCGCCGTGATGATGATTTCACCGCCATCGACAGTGTAAACCGCACGTGCTCTTAATGACCCACGGCCCGACTCATAAATTTTTGCAATATCGGCAGACGGGGTAATAATCTCGGCTTCAGTTGGATAATCAGGGCCTGGTACAAAGGCCATCAGTTGCTCGAGTTCAAGCTTAGGATCATCGAGCAATGCTACGCAGGCGGAGACTAATTCTCTCACGTTATGCGGCGGAATATCCGTCGCCATACCTACGGCAATACCAGTAATACCATTGAGTAAAATATGCGGTAAACGTGCCGGCAGTACTTTTGGCTCTTTTAACGTGCCATCGAAATTAGCACCCCATTCAACCGTACCTTGCCCCAGTTCACTGAGTAACACTTCAGAGAATTTAGAGAGACGTGCTTCGGTATAACGCATAGCCGCAAATGACTTAGGATCATCGGGGGCACCCCAGTTACCTTGGCCATCGACTAACGGGTAGCGATATGAAAATGGCTGCGCCATCAATACCATAGCCTCATAACAGGCACTATCGCCGTGAGGATGGTATTTACCTAATACGTCACCAACCGTACGAGCCGACTTTTTATGCTTAGATTGAGCCGACAAACCTAACTCACTCATCGCATAGATAATTCGACGCTGTACCGGTTTAAGTCCATCCCCAATGTGTGGCAGGGCTCGGTCCATAATGACGTACATGGAATAGTTCAGATAAGCCTCTTCGGTAAAGCGCCGCAATGGCATTTGCTCTACCCCATCGAGACTTAACTTGATAGCGTCACTCATTTTCTTCTAGTTCCTGTGTTTCTTCAGTACTATCGCCCTTATAAAACAAGCGATACACGTTACCTTTTAAATCATCGGAGATGTACATAGCACCATCGGATGCCGATAACAGCGCAAAGGGTCGAGCAACGGGAAATTCACCGTCAAGGAAACTAACAACCGTTTCACGACTCACCACTTTTTGATCTTCAATCTTCAACATCACCACTTGATAGCCAACTTTACTCGAACGATTCCACGAGCCATTTTCGGCGACAAACAACTGATTATGGTAAATATCGGGAAATTGACTGCCGCGATAAAATGCAAGTCCCGTGGGTGCAACATGGGCTGGCAACTCATACATTGGCAGAGTGATTTTTAAATTTTTCGGTTTTTCATAGGCAGGTTCGACAACACTACTGGCATGTAAATAAGGGAAGCCATAATGACTCCCTATCACATCGATGCGGTTAATCTCATCGGGTGGCAAGTTGTCCCCCATCCAATCACGGCCTTGATCGGCAAACCATAATTTTTTGTCTATTGGCGACCAATCAAATCCACTTGCATCACGCACACCAGCCGCAATCTGCTCACTCGCGCCTGTATCAACATTGATCGCTATGATACTACTGTAAGGCACTGGCGCTTCACAGACGTTACAGGGCGCACCAATAGACACATATAAACGGCCATCTGGGCCAAAATTAATTGCCCGAGAACTTTTCTTCTCTGAGTAAGGCAAGTCACTGTAAATCTCTTTGGGTCGACTCGGGCGGCGCAATCTTTGCTCAATATCAACAAAGCGTACTATTTGATTTTCAGTGGCGACAAACAAGTCACCATTGTGGAATGCAATCGCATCGGGTGATTCAAGCCCTTTGGCTATCACATAGCGCTTATCGACACGACCATCTTGATTACTATCAACGAGAGCATGGATAGTGCCGCTCTTATTGGAACCGACAAATAAAGTGCCATTAGCCCCCATCGCCATCTGCTTAGCATCGCCAATATCCGAGGCATAAAGCGATAAACCAAACCCCTTAGCGACGGTAATCATGATCGATTGGGAACCCGCAAAGGCGCTATTGCAGAGCAATAACGTCACACTCGCTAAGAGCGTAAAACCGGCAGAAAACACCTTTAAGCAATTATAATTATTAGTTTTAATATACAACATTGTAATTTTCTTTATGCCTATGTTTTATTGTTATCGGCAATAGTGCACAACATTAAAGTAAAGCCATGTCACCCTTATCTTCAAGCCAGTTTTTACGGTCCGGCGAACGCTTCTTAGCGAGCAACATATCCATCAAAGCATCCGTTTCTTCGATGTCATCTATCGTCAACTGTACTAAACGACGGGTGTTTGGATCCATCGTTGTTTCACGAAGTTGTAAAGGATTCATCTCACCCAAACCTTTAAAGCGGGTGACTTGTACCTTACCCTTTTTATTCTCAGCGGCAATACGGTCTAAAATACCCGCTCTTTCTGCCTCATCTAAGGCGTAATACACCTCTTTGCCGATATCAATACGGAACAACGGCGGCATAGCAATATACACATGACCCTGCTCAACTAAGATACGGTAATGCTTCAAAAATAGCGCGCATAACAAGGTAGCAATGTGCAGTCCGTCTGAGTCGGCATCCGCAAGGATACAAATCTTGCCATAACGTAATTCAGAGATATCACTGCTATCGGGATCGCAACCAATCGCGACCGAAATATCATGAACTTCCTGTGAAGCTAATACCTGCGAAGCATCGACTTCCCAGGTATTCAAGATTTTGCCACGCAGCGGCATGATGGCTTGAAACTCACGATCGCGAGCTTGTTTAGCACTACCACCCGCAGAATCCCCTTCCACGAGGAATAACTCTCCGCGCATCGGATCTTGGCCACTACAGTCTGTTAGCTTACCCGGCAGTGCAGGTCCCGAAGTCACCTTTTTGCGGGCCACTTTTTTAGCGGCCTTTAAGCGGCTCTGGGCATTATTAATGCACATTTCGGCTAAGGATTCAGCTAACTCGGTATTTGAGTTCAACCAGAGTGAGAATGCGTCACGCACAACGCCAGACACAAAAGCAGCGCATTGGCGACTAGAAAGCTTTTCTTTTGTTTGACCAGCGAATTGCGGTTCTTGCATCTTCACCGACAATATAAACGCGGCGCGATCCCAAATGTCTTCGGGTGAAAGTTTAATACCACGGGGAATTAAATTTCTGAACTCACAGAACTCCCGCATAGATTCCAATAAACCTTGGCGGAAACCATTCACATGGGTACCACCGAGCGGAGTCGGAATTAAGTTAACATAACTCTCGCCAATAGATTCGCCGCCTTCAGGCAACCAAGTAATGGCCCAATCTGCGGCTTCTAGTTGGCCTTTAAAGCAACCCACAAACGGCTCTTCTGGCAATCTTAAATTGTCACCGATAGCCGCCTTTAAATAATCAGTTAGGCCGCTTTCATAGAACCATTCATGGACTTCATTTGTCTGTTTATTGGTGAATTTGATCCGTAAACCTGGGCACAGTACCGCTTTAGCACGAAGCAAATAAATCAGTTTTGAATTTGAGAAGTTAGCTGAATCAAAATAGCTCGCATCGGGCCAAAAATGCACTCGAGTCCCCGTATTACGACGACCACAGGTCCCTGTTGGGCGTAAATCTTCAACCTTAAAGCCATTTTCAAAAGCGATGTCATACACTTGGCCATCACGGCGAACCGTGACTTCGACACGGCGCGACAAAGCGTTAACCACCGAAATACCGACACCGTGTAAACCACCGGAGAACTGGTAGTTTTTATTCGAAAATTTACCGCCAGCATGCAATTTGGTCAGAATTAACTCAACCCCAGGAATGCCTTCTTCTGGGTGGATATCCACCGGCATACCACGGCCATCATCAGTGACTTCGAGGGAGTTATCTGTATGTAGAACAACTTCAATTTTTGTCGCGTGACCTGCCAATGCCTCATCGACACTGTTATCTATGACCTCTTGGCCCAAATGGTTAGGTCTGGAGGTGTCGGTATACATACCTGGACGGCGTTTAACAGGATCGAGTCCGTTGAGAACTTCAATGGCGTCAGAGGTGTATTGATTTGTCATAGGGCACGCTATAGGTTGTTATATCCGGCCATGTTGCGGCTCGGCATGTCAGTTTGTCAAGGTAAGTGTAAAAATTGGCTTACAGTTTGCAGATGCGACTCATAACCAACAAAGCTGTGATCACCACCCGCTTCAACTCGCAATTGACAGTGATGATACTTATTGACCGCTTCGCGATAATCCAGCACATCATCACCTGTCTGCAATAATACCAAAAAACGATCCGGATTGCGGATCACAGCCGTATTAAATTCAGCGACTTCAGACTTATGCTCAGGTAAGACAAGATAATGCTGTTCAGTGTAAGGATTGAATTGCGGCCCCATAAACTCATCGAACAACTCAAAGGGTTTTACCGCAGGATTAACTAACACCGCTTTGCCACCGTAGGTTTCGGCTAAATAGCTGGCGAAATACCCACCTAAAGATGAGCCTATATAAGCTAATGGCTCTTTGGCATCAATCGCCGCCTCAACATAAGCGGTTAAGAGCACCATCGCAGCCTTAGGCGTATTAGGCAGTTGGGGCTGATGGAAGGCCACACTAGGATGATGCCGCGCCATGTACTTAGCCGTCATCACAGCTTTATCTGAAAATGGAGAGCTATTAAAACCGTGAATATAAAGCAGCATATTTCCTCAGGCTGCGGCTATTCGCGTTAATAACCGCTAGAGTTGTTGTCAGGGGAAAAATGGTTACCCGGTACGCGATACACTTTAGTGTTGATGCTACCATCGGCTTTCAACTCCAGCAAACGATAACCCGGTTGAACGCCATCCAAGGCAAAATAAGGCGATAACGGCTTAAATTGAATACAAGTGGAAGGTGTCGCCATCAACTGCAACGTGCCATGGGGCCCATTATGATGGGTATCAATACATTGGTGCACATGTCCCCAGAGCAATCCTTTGACCTGCGGATATTTTGCCACTCGCGCGATAAACTCGGCGCCATTGTCCATGCAGTGCTGATCCAACCAAGTACAATTCACAACGATGGGATTATGATGCATCACCAGTAAAGTATGGCATTCAGGATGTGCGGCAATGGCTTCGTCAATTAATTCGAACTGAGTCTCGGCCATATTGCCGCCAGGCTTTCCCCGCACGGTTGAATCCAACATGAGGATTTGCCAGTTTCCCGCCAGAATACGCTGCTGCCCAAAAATCTGTTCACCCTGCATGTGCAGATACATGATCCGTGGATCGTCATGATTTCCAGGAAGATAATGACAAGGTAAGCCAACGGGGGTGACTGCTTTCACAAATTGCTGATAGGACTCAGCCGAATAGTCTTGACTCAAATCGCCTGTGGCGAGCATCAAGTGAGCAGGATAGTCCACAGCTCTAATCGTATTTAATACGGCAGCAAAACTTTTGCTAGTATTAACTCCTAATAGCTGAGCTTCAGGATCGGCAAAAAGATGCGGATCTGTGACTTGCACGATACGCACGCTTTCCCCTTCAGCTATGGAGTAAGAGACAGCCTCTTTCAGCACATTGAATACCCAATTCTAAGACTGGCACACGACACTGTGTTGGTAACCAATCTTTAATAACTCTTCCAGGAATGCATTCACCTGGTACTTTTCATCACTTTGATACATGCGTACATTGGGATAATCATACACTGGGCGTAATTGGTAAATCTGTTGGCCAGTTAACACTTCTGCTAATTTAGCATCGTGATAAATTCTCACTAACACCTTGGGAGTATTGATAAACTCCTTGATTTCGATGGGACGAGATATCTCAACTAGCTGAGTATATTTGGTATTTTCTAAAATTCGCACTACTAATATACCAAACTCACCTTCGAGTCGCCATGACTCACCGATAGCTATCTCTAACGGTAACCATTTCAACATGTAGCCATAATTACGCCCGCACAGTGCTAAAAAATCACTGACGTTGGGTTTATAGCGCCGTTTTAGACTCGAAGTAGCCAAATTCATCCCAACTTAAACCAGTTGCTGATAGTTCAATTGTAACCATTGTAATCCAATAACGGTCGACGCATTATCAATCTCGCCCGCAACCACTCGCTCATAAGCTTGCTCGCGGCTCATGACATGTAATCGAATATCTTCGTGCTCTTCAGCTAATCCATGCAATCCACGGGCGTCGTTTGAATCGACATCAGCCCAATAGAAATAGAAACGTTCTGTACTACCACCTGGGCTCGCTAAATAGCTATTTACACTGTGTATTTGCTTAGCCATTAAGCCAGTTTCTTCCATTAATTCTCGGTGTGCAACATCCAGAGGCGTTTCTGCGGGCGCAATCATACCCGCGACTAACTCAAGAAGCCAAGGAGATTTAGCGGTTGCTAATGCAGGAAAGCGTACCTGTTCAATGAGTACGACTTTATCTTGCTTGGCATCATAGGGAAGGACGACCACAGCATGACCCCGTTCAAACACTTCGCGAGTGACAGGCTTACTCCAGCCCCCAGCGAATAATTTATGCTTGAAAGTGTATTCGTCCATTGAGAAAAAACCTTGATAAAGGGATTTTTTTCCTAAGATCTCAATATCCGTTTGCGAAAAAACAGGGGGTTTCATACTCTATCCTTAAAAGTTAAATTTGCGCCTATAATCAAGGCAATTTGAGCACATTTTTAAAATAAAATCTGTTACACTTCGAATTTGACTTGAAAGTGTCAGAGTTCTTAGACTCTAGGTCATTAAGTTTTAGCTGTATCGGGAAGCGTCGGGAAGCGCAAACCGCCTTGGTAAAGGCATTACTTAGTCTAAACGAAGTTAAAATATTCCTCCGTGGGGGGATTTTGTCTAATAAGGACAGCAAATGAAATTTAAGATCCATAATTTATGCGCAGCATTAACACTTGCGGCTTCCGCTTCAGCGGTGCAAGCAGATGATTTGTTGCAAATTTATCAGCAAGCACTGACCAGCGACCCGCTCGTATTGCAAGCCCAAGCCCAGCGTAATGGTTTGTTTGAGAAAATCGAACAAAACCGCGCTCCGCTGTTGCCAACCATTAGTGCAAACGTCGGTTATGACAAAGCTTGGAATGATCCGAAGGATGATGCAAGTGGTCTAGTAGGTAGCCTGAAATTAAATCAAGTCATCTATGATCACAGTGCTTGGGTTGGTTTAAGTCTTGCTGAGAAAGCCGCTTCTCAGGCTGATTCCGCTTATGCTTCCGCATTACAAAACTTGATTACTCGTATCACTAAAGCCTATTTCGATGTATTAACGGCGAAAGACAACTACGAGTTCCAAGGTGCAGAAAAACGCGCAATCGAGCGTCAACTTGAACAAACTAAACAACGTTTCGCAGTGGGTTTAACCGCGATTACCGAT
Source organism: Shewanella sp. DW31 (assembly GCF_015767295.1). Lineage (NCBI taxonomy): Bacteria > Pseudomonadati > Pseudomonadota > Gammaproteobacteria > Alteromonadales > Shewanellaceae > Shewanella > Shewanella sp. DW31. The sequence continues at coordinate 53,026 of NZ_JADWMP020000027.1, read as the reverse complement.
GTGCATGAAGCTCAAGCGCAATATGACTTAGCCTCAGCCACTGAAATTTTAGCCGAAAACACGCTCGCCAATAGTTATGAAGCCTTACGTGAAATCACCGGCATCGATCACAAGACGATTAATGTGTTAGATACCAACCGTTTCTCAGCAGTTACGCCAGCGCCAACGTCATCTAGCGAATGGTTAAAAATTGCTGAAACCAATAGTGTTGATTTAATGACTCAACGTATTGGTAAAGATATTGCTCAAGAGACTATTAAGCTTTATCAAGCAGGCCACATGCCGTCTTTAAGCTTAAATGCCGGTTACAACAAAGGTCTTGAGCAAAAAATGGGGAATCTCAACGAACCTGATTTTGATAATGTCAGCGTTGGTGTCAACTTAAGCATTCCGATTTTCGAAGGTTTTAAAGTCAGCTCACAAGTTAATGAAGCACAATTCCAGTATGTTGAAGCAAGTGAAAAGCTTGAGCAAATTTACCGTGGTGTAGTGAAAAACGTTCGTAATAACTACAACAACGTAGGTGCTTCTATCAGCTCAATCAAAGCTTATGAGCAATCTGTTATTTCATCAGAAAGTGCCCTAAAAGCCACTCAAGCGGGTTTCGAAGTGGGTACTCGTACTATCGTTGATGTTTTGAACCGTACCCGTGACTTGTACGACTCAAAACGTAAATTATCCGATGCGCGCTATAGCTACATCAACTCAGTTGTTGCACTAAAGCAAGCTGCGGGTACATTGAATGAAGATGATGTTATCGCCATCAATAATGGCTTGATTGCACAGTAACAACGCTCTCAGTCATTAAATATAAAAAACCGCCATTTGGCGGTTTTTTTATGCTTAGAAGTTAAAATCAACAAAATTAGAAGTTGATTTCAACACCCGCAAAATAACCTTTAAATTTAGTATCAGCACTCACACCCGAGAAATTACTCACATCGAATAAAAATTCACGGTAGCCTACACGTACACGCGTATCGACGGCCAAACCATCAAATTGCCAACCTAAACCAATTGCATAGTCGTGCACGCTTGACTCATTGACGCCCTGCATCAAATCAGCAAAACCGTACAAGCCTAAGCCAGGCATACCTACATGCGTACTGGCGTAACCCATCACAATACCGCTATCGACATCTTTCTCTTCTGGATGGCCAGGATCTTGAACACGCAGTGAACCATTCATTAACTTGTATGCTGCACCGAGATCCAACGACACTATGTCGTTGTCCAATATTTCGTAGTACAGCACGAAGTCTGTGTTACTCAAATCAGTATAAGCAGTAACATTACCTTTAAAATCATGACCATTGAAGTTGAAATCAGCATCCGACATGCCGCCTTTCTGATCTAAGCTATTTTCACGGATTTTAATGTTAGGGACAAATGGCAATGGGTGCTCAACTGCAATCCAATAACTGCCTTGAGCAGATGAACTGTAATCAAATGTTTGTTGTGGTTGACCTTTATCAGCAAAAGTACCGCTAGTATCGGCGCGCCAGTAATCACCACCAATAGTAAAACCAACCACAGTTGCCGCTTGGGCAGATGAGGCCATACAGAATCCTAATACCGCACTGGCGAGGAGAGTTTTTTTCATAATTAACCTTGAGATAGCAAGTTCGTTAAATCAATCACCGCGGCATTCGCACGCGACACATAGTTAGCCATAACCAATGAATGATTAGCGACTAAGCCAAAACCGCTGCCATTCAGCACAACAGGGCTCCAGACAGTTTGCTGAGTCGCCTCCAGCTCACGAATGATCTGTCTTAGGCTTACTTCAGCATTTTTCTTCTTCAATACGTCAGCAAAGTCAACTTCAACTGCGCGCATAAAGTTCAACAACGCCCATGAAGCACCACGGCTCTCATAGAAGACATCATCAATTTTCCACCAACTGGTTTTTACCTGATGGCTGGTCAAATTTGGAGTTGATTGACGCGCCGAATTATCACCGGCTAGGTCTGTATTTAAGCGCTCTTGGCCAACGCTGGCAGATAAACGCTGCGACATACTGCCCAGACGTTTCTGCACTTCTTTCAACCATTCATTAAGGTTGTCAGCACGGGCATAAAACTGTGCATCTTGATTATTTGGGTCCATCATGCGGGCACGATAAAGCTTCAGCAATTTGATTGCATCGCGATATTCGCTTTCGGCACTCGGTACTAACCAGCTTGTGTGGTCAATATTGAGCTTAGATTGGGCTTCGCCTAAATCTTTGTCCGCCGCAGATTGTGACTGTGAGCGGCTAAACTCTTTACGCATAATCAAGGCTAAATCACGGGCTTGCTCCAAAGCACCATATTCAAATGCGGGCATGTTATCCATGAAGATGGAAGGTGGCATCACATCGTTTGATAGCCAACCACCTTGCTTATCGAGTAAATTTTCGACTGTGAGGATTAGCGATGTAGTAGTAGCGTACCCAACAATATTCTTATTGGATGCTGTTAATTGTTGAGGGCTAATTGGATCCGGTTCGATACTCCACCATACACTCACGCCATAACCGATTAATACTAAAAATAAACCGACCCCGGTAACTTTTTTCCATGTAATTTGCATCAAGCGACTCCTTAATGATGGTGATGATGCTCTTGCTCTGCGGCGTTTTCTGCTGCTTTACTAACAGGCAGGGTAATTGCCATTTTCTCGCCACCGTCAAACTCTAATTGCAGTTCAACTTGTTGCTCTAACACCAATGGCGCTTTTAAGCCAAGCAACATGACGTGATCCCCTGACGGCGTTAACGTTAATGTGCCATGGGAGGGGATGTCAAAACCTTCAACATGGCGCATCTTCACCATGCCTTGGTCTTCGATAATCGTGTGTAATTGGGCATCCTTTGCCACAGTCGTACTGACACCGATAAGACGAATCGCTTTATCTGTGTGGTTTTCAAGCGTAAAGTAAGCGGCAGTATTTGGTACTGTCTCAGGCATGGCGCGTATATGACCTTCAGTCATGACTACGTTCGCCAACGCTGAAAATGATGCACAAGATAAAACTAGACAATTAAACAGCTGTTTGAATATTGGTTTCAATGTCTTAAACTCCATGTCTACCCAATGTCGTCGTAAAGGAAACAACCCATGAGTCATATACAGGTTCAGGATGATCAGGGCGTGCGCATTATTAGCTTTAATCGCCCTGATAAACGCAATGCACTTGATCTTAATATGTATAAACAACTGACAGAATACCTGATCGAAGGTGAAGCAGACAACGACATTCGTGCCTTTATGCTCCATGGCCAAGATAATTGTTTCACCTCAGGCAATGATGTTGCTGACTTTTTGAAAAATAGTGACTTAGGGCCAAATCATCCCGCAGTACGTTTCTTATTTTGTCTGCTCGAACTCAAAAAACCTCTGGTGGCTGCTGTTTCTGGTGCCGCCGTCGGTATAGGTACAACCGTACTGCTACATTGCGATCTGGTATACGCTGACAACACGGCGAAATTTCAACTTCCCTTCGTCAACTTGGCTCTCGTGCCAGAAGCGGGGGCTAGCCTACTCTTACCAGAACTCATTGGTTATCAAAAAGCGGCTGAGTTACTGCTACTTGGTGAAAGTTTTAATGCCGAGACGGCCCATAGACTCAATATGATCAACGAAATTGTGGCCCATGAAGATTTACTCAGTTATGCATTATCTCAGGCAAAAAAATTGGCCAATCAACCGCCACAAGCACTACAAATCACACGTCAATTAATGCGTCCGCATAAAAATCGTGTACAACACCAAATGCACCAAGAACTTGAACAATTTAGCGCTAGGCTAAAAAGTGATGAAGCCAAAAGCAGATTTCAGGCTTTTTTGAAAAAGTAGTCTGCAAGGCAGTATGCATATACATTTTCGCATGAGGGTCAAAGTACCCTCTTGTTGATAGGTTTAACTGCATCATTTTAAATCAAAACAAGCCACTTATTAGCTCATCAACACCAGCCATCACTGCATGCTTAGGCTGGTTTTTTCCATTGGTCAACTAACAATGCTAAAACAAAGTAAATTAACAAACTCACACCCGGCATAAATACAACTGCACCAGTCCACACCGCACGAGTCCAAAAACAAGACCAATCAAATTTCCACGCCATGCCTGCAGCAACACCACACACTAATCGCTCTGGACTCTCCATACGCACTTTTAATCGTTTCATCTAAAACCTCGGCTCAGTTGATCGCTAACTTATTTATCATTAACACTATGCCACTGAAACCAGCAAATAATGCCTGAAAACAACGCAAGACTAATTACAGGTAACAGTAGCAATGTCATCAAAGGTGCTACAAACCACATAAGCAGATCCTTTACTTAGCGCTATATTCATCGGCACCTGCCGATTCACCTTTATTTTCAGCGTTTAAGCTAAGTTGACTGTTGAAGTCATACATACTTTCAGCCAGTTGTGTTTGCAATGACATCACAAATTCACGCTTTACACTGACGAACAATTCTTGTGTCTGCGCAGTTAATGTTTGCTCAATAGTTCCCACAACATCTGATATTGGTGCGGCTTCTGCGTGTGCTGCAACGCTACCGACTAACGCGCCTAATAACACACTCATTTGTACTGATTTTTTAATGGTTAACATAAACATGATGGCATCCCTTTCGATTAATTAACTTGACGAAAGGAGTATTACAAACTGCGTGCCAACTTATAAAAATATTTTTAACAGCATGATTTTAATCATTTTAAAAAATTTTATGTGGACAAGATGAGATATAGGGATGGATTGGAAAATAACAAGTGGTGAAAAATACTACTCAAACTAGTAAATTTCACCATCTTTTAAGTTGATTAGAAATCACTCAGTGACTTCAGTTTGAATACTCTGAAAAGCCTGTTTTACCACTTCTATCCCAGCGCCGTTTTTATGGGCATTTTCACTCAAATAACGACGCCAAGCGCGGGCACCTGGTAAACCTTGAAATAAACCTATCATATGACGAGTAATATGATTGAGCCGGCCACCCGACTGCAAATGCGCTTCAATATAAGGCAGCATAGCCTCAATCACTGCCTCGCGGCTGATCACAGCTTTTTGACTGCCACACAATATTTGATCCACCTGCGCCAGAATATAAGGATTCTGATAAGCCTCGCGCCCCATCATTACTCCATCGAGCTGCACTAAATGAACTTGTGCTTGCTCGAGAGTTGTTACGCCGCCATTAATACCAATATTAAGTGCAGGATAATCACGCTTAAGTTGATACACACGCTCATAATCGAGCGGCGGGATCTCGCGATTCTCTTTTGGGCTTAACCCTTGAAGCCACGCCTTACGCGCATGGATAGTAAAATCCGTACACCCATTTGCACTGACCACATCAATAAACTGGGTTAAAAACGCATAACTATCTTGTTCATCAATTCCGATACGCGTTTTCACAGTCACAGGAATATCAACGACTTGTTTCATGGCGTCAACACACTCAGCCACTAACTCAGGTTCCGCCATCAAACACGCGCCAAAGCGACCATTCTGCACTCGATCGGAAGGACAACCCACATTGAGGTTAACTTCATCGTAGCCTCGCTCAGCAGCGAGTTTAGCGCAACGAGCCAAATCTAAGGGATTAGAGCCACCTAACTGCAACGCCAAAGGATGTTCTTCTTGGTTATACGCTAAGTAATCACCGCGACCATGCAATATCGCTCCTGTTGTCACCATTTCCGTATACAACAAAGCATTAGCCGACATCAAACGTGCAAAATAACGATAATGCCGGTCTGTCCAATCCAACATGGGCGCAATGGAAAAGGTTCTATCAATTGGAATAGTTGATATAACTGGGGTTTTACTCATTTTAGATTGAATCATTACACTCACATTTTAAGCTGTTTTTACACATTTGTGCATTTGTCTAATTGCCGGGCATCCTGTGAGGTATCCCAAATTATAAGATTGAGCGCTCAAGATGGTGTTCCCAGTAATTGACCTGAAAACACGTACTGAACAACACACTACAAATGCGTCGTTAGGGTGAAGCAAAAAGTGAGACAGTTTACAGCGAACATCGTACTTTTACAAAGTCAGCTAAGACACTCAAGGCCAAGACGCCTTTTTGATAGCACTCCACAATGCCGAAAATAGCCATATAAAATGGGATTACGTAAGACGCGATGGGATAGAGAGTTGAGTAGCAACGCCTTCTCACAAGTTCAAGTGCAAATAAAAGTCGAGTTACTCCATAAAAAGGCTAAAAAACTTTGCAGCATCGGCACTCATGAGCCACTATGAATGGGGCTAATCCAGCCGATATATTGCCATTTTTTGTATGTATGAGACGTAAAACAACGCTATTTGACGATAAGCGTCTTCCAAACAAACTTATAAACCATCATACAAAACGGTCTAAACAATAAAGGACACGGTTATATGGAGCTTTAGCTGCCTATAACTCAGATAAATGATAAGAATATCTTTAAATTAGCCTCACATTTATAGCTGTCTCATCTAAGCTGATAGAGTGTGATCAAGATTGCTGTCAATAAGCAACTTTTCTAATAGCCTTAAGCAATGCCATTACTCCATGGTTTAGGCTCAAAAGAGGACAAACTTAGGCATGAACGTTAATTTTATTAATCCTTTCCTCCAATCTTTGCTCAATGTCATATCTACGATGGCGAGTATGGATTTGACGCCGGGCAAACCCCAAATCAAAGTAGATAACTTAGCTAAGGGTGATGTATCCGGCCTAATCGGTCTTGTTGGACCCCAAACAAAAGGATCACTGTCAATTACCTTCGAACAAAAGCTTGTTTTGCAGATAATGCAGAATATGCTGGGCGAAAACCCGGGTAAAATTAACGAGGAAGTGACTGACTTAGTAGGCGAAATTACGAATATGGTGACTGGTGGCGCAAAAAATCTTTTGGGGCAAAAAGGCTATGAATTTGAAATGGCCACCCCTATGGTCGTATCAGGGAAAGGCCATACAATTTCCCATAAAGCTAATGGCACTAAGATTATCATGCCATTTACAAGCCCGCATGGTACTGCTTATATTGAAATATGTTTTGAAAACTAATAGCTAAAATGCATCAAGCCAGTCAGCTCAAAATACATTAACTATCCTGTCGCTCTGGATCTTATGTTTCATTCGCTTATTTAAAGCCAGATAACAAAGATCAGAACGGCTGGTTTACCGGAACCTGAATTGAGGTATTTTTATCGTCTATTTTGCCGCCTAACACCAGTTCAGCACAGCTTCATCCTCAGGTCCAAAACATATTGCGTCGCCAACGGTGAACTGCAAACCACTATTTTGTTTATCTCAGCCCTACAGGTTCGACACTTCTCCCGCTAACAAATATTTATAATTCATAGTGTTATTTGCAGTAACCATTCGTGTAGTGGCAATTATTCATCCTGACACTTTACATAAAAGAAAACGGTGTTTAATCACCATTTTCTTGCTAAAAAGTGTCCCATAATGATTCTATCTGTCAGGGTTAAGCTAAGCAAACAGCAACCCTTGGCGTAAGCTTAGTGACTAATTCGTAAGCGATAGTGCCGATATGCTCAGCGACTTCCTCCACGGGTAATGCCTTACCCCACAGCAATGCACTATCCCCAACTTTATCTTGCGCACCTTGACCTAAGTCAACAGTCAACATGTCCATAGAAACACGGCCGACTATGGGTACGCGGCGACCATTGACCCACACGGGTGTGCCTTCCGGTGCATTGCGAGGATAACCATCACCATAACCAATCGCCACGACACCTAAACGGGTATCTTGCTTCGCGGTCCAGAAACAACCATAGCCGACTGGCTGATTGGCTTTATGATCCCGTACCGCAATCAACTGTGATACTAATTCCATCGCAGGAACTAGCCCGTGATTCGCACCGCAATCACCAGTAACAGGAGATACGCCATAGAGTGCAATACCAGGACGGATCCAATCGCCTTGGCTCTGAGGCCAATACAAGGCACCAGCAGAGTTTGCTAAGGTTCTAAATCCGGGCAAGCCTGCCGTTAACGTATTAAAAGCCGCCATCTGTACTGAGGTATAGGTGTTTTCAGGCTCGTCCGCACAGGCAAAATGTGTCATCAAATGGATCGGTTTTGCCACATTGGGACAGGCCATTAACCTTGCGTAAACCGTTGAAAATTGTTCGGGCGTAAAACCTAAACGATGCATGCCTGAATCCACTTTAAGCCAGACAGTGACGGGTTTTGACAACACAGTTTGCTCTAATATTTCAAGTTGAGAGCTGTGGTGCACTACAGTGTCAATATCATGCCCGACGAGTAACGGAAGATCGGTGGCACGGAAAAAACCTTCTAGTAATAATAAACGCGCTGTCACGCCGCCCGCTCGTAATTCTAAGGCCTCATCCAATCGTGCTAGGCCAAAGCCATCGGCACTGACTAAACAATTAGCGACATTCAATAATCCATGACCATAACCGTTCGCTTTAACGACGGCCATCACACGACTCGCTGGTGCCTGCTGACGCAACGCAGCGAGATTGGTTTGCAGTGCACTACTGCTAATTTCTGCACGGGGAAAAGGGTTCAAAATTTACCTTGTTTACTCAGGAAATAAAAAGTCACGGATATAAAAAAATACATCAATACAGCTCATCTTCTGCAAACGCAAACTGACTGTTTTTAAACGTCAATTAATCTTCTTCAAACTGCGGCCCAGCATAATTATCGAAACGCGAAAATTGCCCTTGGAAAGTGAGCCGCACCCGACCAATGGGGCCGTTACGTTGCTTACCAATGATGATTTCTGCCGTGCCTTTATCTTGAGAATCGTTGTTATACACTTCATCGCGATAAATAAACATGATGAGATCCGCATCTTGCTCGATAGCGCCTGATTCACGTAAATCCGAGTTAACAGGACGTTTATCGGCCCTTTGTTCGAGCGAGCGGTTAAGCTGCGACAGGGCAATAATCGGGATTTCCAACTCTTTGGCTAATGCTTTCAGCGAGCGTGAAATTTCAGAAATTTCTAAGGTACGGTTATCTTTTAAGGCGGGCACCTGCATTAACTGCAGGTAATCTATCATGATCATAGATAAACCACCGTACTCACGGGCGATACGACGCGCGCGGCTACGGACTTCGGTCGGGGTTAATCCCGAACCATCATCAATATACATTTTACCTTGCTCGAGCATGATACCCATGGTCGATGAAACCCGCGCCCAATCTTCGTCATCGAGTTGACCAGTACGGATCTTAGTTTGATCGACGCGGCCTAAGGAGGCCAACATACGCATCATAATCTGTTCTGACGGCATCTCGAGACTGAAAATAAGTACGGGTTTATCTTCATTCATTGCGGCCTGTTCGCACAAGTTCATCGCAAAGGTGGTTTTACCCATAGAAGGACGCGCCGCAACGATAATCAAGTCGCCAGACTGGAAACCAGCGGTCATCTTATCCAAATCGTTAAAACCGCTCGATACTCCAGTCACACCGTTATGGGGGTTATTGTAAAGCTGCTCAATCTTATCAACGGTTTTTTCCAGAATAGTTTTAATGCCTTCGGGACCTTCATTAGCATTAGTTCGCATCTCTGCGATCTTAAATACTTTACTCTCAGCCAGGTCGAGTAATTCACCCGAGTCCCGACCTTCTGGGTTATAGCCCGCATCGGCAATCTCATGTGCGACGCGGATCATGTCACGGACCACTGCCCGTTCACGGACGATTTCAGCGTAAGATAAAATATTACCCGCACTTGGGGTATTTTTCGCAATCTCACCTAAATAGGCAAAACCACCAGCATCTTCTAATTGGTTCTCAACTTCTAACTGTTCAGAAACAGTGATCAAATCGATCGGTTGCCCTAAATCAACCAATCTGTGCATGGCAGAGAAGATCATCTTATGTGAGCGAGAGTAAAAATCCTCTTTTACGACAGCCTCAGCGACCCTGTCCCACGCTTCGGCATCTAACATCAAGCCGCCTAATACCGATTGTTCAGCCTCAATTGAATGCGGTGGCAGCTTGAGTCCATCAAGCTGCAAATCTCTTGGCTTACTTTTAGTCTTAAAAGCACCTTGTTGTGACATTAACGCTCCCGATTTCCAACAACTTAACAAAATATGATATAAAACCCGCGTCAAGCAAACAGGATGTTTACACTCGCCTGTTATTTCATTCCAACGGACACTCTAACAATCAATAAGGAAAGAACATGCGTATTGCATTGGTTGCGGCCTTAGTACTGACATCCGGCATAGCAACTGCCGACGAAGGACAATGGCAACCTTATCAAATGCCTTCAATTGCAGACAAACTCAGTGAACGCGGAATCAATATTCCAGCAGAAAAACTGGCCGATCTGACAAGTTATCCAATGAACGCCGTGGTTGGGCTGGGCTATTGTACCGCCAGTTTTGTCTCCCCCCAAGGGCTAGTTGTGACAAACCACCATTGTGCCTACAAGGCGATACAATATAACACTAAGCAAGAGCATAACTACCTAGAACAAGGCTTTTTAGCAACATCGATGGACAAGGAACCCTCTGCCGGTCCTAACGAACGCTTATACATCACAGAAGCAGTGACCAATGTCACCGCGCAAATCAATAAAGACCTCAGCCAAGACCCGCTAAGTCGTTACGAAGACATTCAAAATCACAGTAAAGCGCTCATCAAAAACTGTGAAGCCGATACTAACTATCGTTGTAATGTCCGCAGTTTCCATAACGGCTTAGAATACTACTTAATCAAGCAATTGATGATCCGCGATGTGCGCTTAGTCTACGCACCACCTGAAAGTGTTGGGGGCTATGGTGGCGATATTGATAACTATGAATATCCACGCCATTCGGGTGATTTTGCCTTCCTACGGGCTTATGTGGGTAAAGATGGCAAACCTGCCGCGTATAGCGACGATAATATTCCTTACCAGCCAAAGAGCTACCTTAAGGTCAATGCCGATGGTGTAAAAGCCGGTGACGGTGTGTTTGTGGCGGGTTACCCAGGCACGACTAGCCGTTACAACCTGACCAGTGAACTTAAATTTGCCAGTGATTGGTTGTACCCAACCCAAGCTAAGCGCTATCAATTACAGATTGATACTATCGAGGCTATGGGACAAAAAGATGCCGATATCGCCATTAAGTACGCAGGTAATATGGCCTCAATGGCCAACCGGATGAAGAAACTCAACGGCCTATTAGCGGGTTTTAAAGCAACGGATATCATTGGCATTAAGCAAAGCCGTGAAGATAATTTTTTAGCTTGGCTTAAACAAAACCCTAAGCTAAATCAAAATCTCATTGCTGAGTTAGAAGTGTTACTCGCCGAGCAACAACAAGCATTCCAAAGTAATTACTACTTTACCAATGCTCAATCTAGCACATTGTTAACCGCAGCAAACAGCCTCTACCGTCTTGCTAAAGAAAAACAAAAGCCCGATGCCGAGCGTGAGCAAGGCTACCAAGAACGTGATATTGCTATGCTAAGCTCACGTCTTAAACGTATCGATTCAAGTTTTGATGTCACTGTTGATAAGACTTTGTGGCTACAGGATTTAAATGCTTACCTTAGCCAATCAAATCGCGTAGCAGCACTCGATGAGATGCTAAATGTAAACACGAAAGATGCCGATCTCGCAGCTAAACTTGATGGTTTGTACTCACTCACTACGCTCACAGACCAAGCTAAGCGCCTTGCGTGGATGAATGCCGATGCTAGCGCTTTCGAAACCAGTGCAGATCCCTTTATTCGTTTAGCCGTAGCACTTTACGACACGAATATGGCACAGGAAAAATCAGAAAAAATCTTAGACGGCAAGCTATCTAGTGCTCGCCCTGATTATATGGCGGCCGTGATCGAATACTACAAAGCAAACAACTGGCCAGTCTACCCTGACGCCAACGGTACGCTACGGATCAGCTATGGCATGGTTGATGGTTATCAATCACGTGATGCGCTCTATAAACAGCCGTTTACTCGTCTTGATGGCATAGTCGCAAAACACACAGGCGTTGAGCCCTATAATGCGCCGAAAAAACTCCTCGATGCGATTAGCGAACAACGTTTTGGCGATCATCTGGTGAAGTCGGTTTATCAAGATCCCCGCGGCTGGATTTGCAGACTCTTCTCTTGTTTAGATAAACCAGAGGAATTTAACTCAGTACCGGTTAATTTCTTATCCAGCGTGGACACCACAGGTGGTAACTCCGGTTCACCTGTCTTCAACGGAAAAGGTGAGTTAGTGGGCCTTAACTTCGACTCAACCTATGAAGCTATCACTAAAGATTGGTTCTTCAACCCAACCATCACCCGTGCAGTGCACGTGGATATTCGCTATATCCTGTGGATGATGGACGAAGTCGACCATGCCGATAATCTGATTAAAGAACTGGATTTAGTAAGAAATTAACACCCAGAGCTGAATCAGTTGATCTAAACAAAAAGCCGCTCACTGTTTTGCAGTAAGCGGCTTTTATTTGGGCTCGTATTTTAGCAGCGAATACACTTTTGGATGATGAGATTGAATGAGTAGGCGCGTATCACCTATTGCTTAAATCCATCGCAGAGCCGATATCAAAACCTAAATACACTCAAATCCTAAATTTCAGCCATAAAAAAACACCGCCGAAGCGGTGTTTCTCTTAATACAAGCTAAGATTAAAGCAAGGAGTAATTAAGCTTCTGCAACGATAGAAACTTTAACAACAGCTTTAACTTCAGTGTGTAACTGAACTTCAACTTCGAAGTCGCCAGTAGTACGCAGAGCGCCTAATGGTAAACGAACTTCTGATTTAGCCAGCTCAACACCAGCAGCAGTCACTGCATCAGCGATGTCACGGTTGCCAACTGAACCAAACAGTTTGCCTTCATCACCCGCTTTAGAAGCAATAACAACAGCTTCCAGTGCAGTGATTTTCTCAGCACGTAGGTTAGCAGCAGCTAATTCAGCAGCTAATTTAGCTTCTAATTCAGCGCGACGAGCTTCAAATACTTTAACGTTGCTTTCGTTAGCAACAACAGCTTTACCTTGTGGCAAAAGGTAGTTACGAGCGTAACCAGCTTTAACAGTAACTTGGTCACCCAAGTTGCCTAGGTTAGCGATTTTATCAAGCAGAATAACGTTCATTATCAAATCCTCTATATTCGATTAGGAATACTGCAATTACTGATGTAAATCAGTGTATGGCAGTAGAGAAAGATAACGAGCACGCTTGATAGCGCGAGCTAGTTGGCGCTGATATTTAGCACTAGTACCAGTGATACGGCTAGGAACAATCTTGCCGCTTTCAGTGATGTAGTTCTTTAAAGTAACGATATCTTTGTAATCAATTTCTGCAACACCTTCAGCGGTGAAACGGCAGAACTTGCGACGACGGAAATAACGTGCCATGTTGACAGTCTCCTAAGTTTTCAATTCGACATTTTCGGCATGGATGACTAAGCGGTTCTGACCATTACGCCCCTGTTGAAGCGTCATAAAGCCTTGCACTTGTACTTCCACACCTGCTTTCAGATCTTCTGCGACGCTTTCAAAGCGTGGGCCACTCAATATCACTTGAATTTGTACGTAGACGTTGCGGAGCATTTCGGCTTCATAACGCTGCGATTTGTGTTCCAACATAATTACACTGTGTGCAATACCTGCTGGGCTTTTAAAGCGTCTTGAACGAGTTATCGTTCCTGACAACACCAAGTTATTGGTGGTCACAGATTACCTTACTCAGCGATTTCTTCAGCGTGAGCTTCATCATATGAGCGTTCGCCAGCTGGGCCACGACGTGAATCGCGCTCATCTCTAGCTCTAGCCATTGGAGATGCTTCAGTAACGGCAACTTTAGTACGCATTACCATGTTACGCAGAACTGCGTCGTTGAAACGGAAAGCTGTTTCTAGCTCTTCGATCGTCTCTGCTTTAGCTTCAACGTTCATCAGAACGTAGTGAGCTTTATGCAGGTCAAGGATTGGGTAAGCCAGTTGACGACGGCCCCAATCTTCTAAACGGTGGATTGTGCCGTTAGCTTCGGTGATAACACCTGTGTAACGCTCAATCATACCTGGTACTTGTTCACTTTGATCTGGGTGAACCATAAATACGATTTCGTAATGACGCATTTATTGCTCCTTACGGTTATGTAGCCTCGGTATTGGCTCAGTCAGACCAAATGGAGGCAAGGAACGAAAAATAGTGACTGATTTGAGCGCGAGATAGTACAGAAAGCAAGCCAGAAACTCAAGCAATAACTTTGCCTCGCCAATCAATACAGGTATGATGGCGGTTCGCCTACATTCGGACGTCTGAAATCAGCTAACCAAGAATAAAACATAATGCTAAAAGTTATTGCGCCAATCAGTTTGTTTTTCCTTTCATTTCCAGCGCTTGCGCTTGTTCCACCTGATTATCAGGAACCGCCCAGCGATTTTACCGCGGAAATCGAAGCTGGCTTGCAACTGAACACAGGCAATACCGAATCCAGCAGTTTTAATGGTCGAACCCAACTGATTTACGATACAAAGCAAACCAAGCAAGAAGCCACACTAAAAGCCTATTTTGCCTCAGAAAAAAGTCAAACAACCTCCGAAAAATATGAGCTACAGTTACAATCGAACTATAAACTGACTAAGGGTTATGTCTTCGGACGTGGTGATTTTACTTGGGATCAATTCGGTAGTTACACACAAATATCGACTCTTTCGAGTGGTTACGGTTTCAATGCTATCAGTAGTTATAAAACAAAACTCAGTCTCGAGTTCGGCCCAGGTTATCGATATAACTTACCTGCAGAATCGGTAACCATCCCCAGCCCTGATGCCGAAAAAGATGTCATTCTTCGTACCGCTGCCAAATTCTCTCAAAAACTACAGGAATACAGCAGTCTCAATGCCGATCTCACCGCGGAAGTGGGCGAGAACAACAACACCCTCACCTTAGATATGAACTATAAAAATCTGGTGTTCCAAGATTGGGCATTTAAGATCGGTATGAACATCAAATACACTGAAGTGGTACCAGAAGGAAGCCAACCCATGGATACCATCACCACCTTCAACTTGCTTTACACTTTTAGATAACTCTTTTTAAAAAATACGACGAAATACATAGAGTAAGATGACGCTAATAGCCTACTCGACTGGCGTCTATGTGAATGCTTTACAAGCATCCCCTTGAGTTGTTCCGACATAATTCAGTGATTTTTTGAGCAGAAATGCGCAATTAATCAAGATTTACCAACAATTTGCAACACAACATAAACACTAACCCCTGATATACTCACTCCTCATTATCAATCTAGTTTGTGTTTTCGGAGTTGTATATGACTAATCCGCTGCGCACTTTCGCCTCTTTATATAGCACCACATTATTAATGGTATTAGCCGGCGGCTTGCTTACCACCTATCTTGGGCTCAGGCTCTCAGTGATGAATGTGCCACAAATATGGATTGGCGGCATGATGTCGGCCTACTATGTTGGCCTAGTGGCAGGCTCTAAGATTGGTCATCGACTTATCGCTCAAGTGGGCCATATCCGCGCCTTTGTCGCCAGTGCAGGCATAGTCGCGGCATCGGCATTAGGCCATGCACTCGTGGATGAGCTAGCGGTTTGGCTGCTCCTCAGACTCGTGGTCGGCATGGGGATGATGTGCCAATACATGGTGTTAGAAAGTTGGCTTAACGAACAAGCTGAAAGTAATCAAAGGGGCACTGTGTTTGCGAGTTATATGATCGTATCTTACTTCGGCTTAATCTTGGGCCAAGGTGCGATCAGTATTTTCCCCGAATTAGGACTAGAGCCACTACTGCTTATCGCAATTTGTTTTTCACTCTGTATCGTACCGATTTCACTCACGCGTCGTCTTCACCCTGCGCCCTTAGTTCCTGCCCCACTCAAAATTGCCTATTACTGGAAAAAAGCACCACAAGCACTCACGACAATCGCGATTGGTAGCATGATAGTGGGTTCGTTTTATGGTCTCGCTCCCGCCTACGCCAGTAACTTAGGTTTACCGCCTGAAAAAGTCGCCACGTATATGACGGCAACGATTTTAGCGGGATTACTGGCACAGTGGCCAATGGGAAAATTGTCCGACATTATGTCCCGCAGTCGCCTTATCCGTATCAACTGTATATTGCTCGGTATCTTAGCCTTAGCTATCGCCTTAACCCCCTATCATCCGGTGATTTCACTGGTGATGACTTTCCTATTTGGTATTTTAGGTTTCACTTTCTATCCGCTCGCCACAGCGCTTGCCAACTCTCGAGTAGAGCAAAATGAGCGGGTAGGCTTATCAGCAACAATATTATTAACCTTCGGCTTAGGCGCCAGTATCGGTCCGCTTATCGCATCGACATTAATGCAATGGTTTGGCAATAACATGTTATATGGCTTTATGTCAGCCTGTACCTTAATACTCTTTGTGCGTTTACGTTATGTACATTCACAGCAAAAAGTCGAAACCAATGTCACCCAAGACTACATAATGGCGACGGGCGACTTAGTCTCTTCACCACTGGCGGCAGCGTTGGACCCTCGGGTTGATGTTGAATCAATTCAAGAGCATATGACGCCCAGCGCTAACCTAGATGAAGCGGAATATGATTTAGGGGCTGATGGTGTCGATGACGATATTATCGACGCAAATGACAGTGATGAGGAGCAACTCGCCTTCAGTTTCGATATCGAGCAAGCAGAGCCTGAAGCCGTTCAAACGGATGACGCCGATAGCCATCAGATCAACCTAGACAAAGCGCTGACATAAAAAGGCCAAGAAAAAGGCCGATTAACTGTTTAAAGTTAATCGGCCTTTTTATTTCTGTAAGCTCTAACTAAAACAGATAGTTACTGCAACAAGTCGTTACTGCAAGCCTGATACCTCATGTTCGAAATCAGGCAAACGTGAGCATATTAGCTACGACGCTGACGCACTGCTTCAAATAAGCAAATACCGGTCGCAACCGATACGTTTAAGCTAGACACACTACCGGCCATAGGGATAGAGATCAGTGAATCACAAGACTCACGGCTTAAACGGCGTAAACCTTTATCTTCCGCGCCCATGGCAATCGCTAATGGCCCTTTAAGATCGGCTTGATAAAGCTCGCAATCTGCTTCGCCCGCGGTGCCTACTATCCACACACCCTTTTCCTGCAGGTGACGCATAGTACGTGCAAGATTAGTCACTTGGAATAAAGGGACGGTTTCTGCCGCGCCACATGCCACTTTACTTACAGTGGCCGTTAAGCCAACTGAATTATCTTTAGGCACGATAATACCTTGCACGCCCGCCGCATCAGCATTACGTAAACAAGCGCCTAAGTTATGGGGATCCGTCACGCCATCCAAAATCAGCAAGAATGCTTGCTCAGTGTTAGCAAGCAGCACATCTAAATCTTGCTCATTCAACACTTTCGCCGCTTTAACGCGCGCGACTATGCCTTGATGTTGACTGCTTTCCGCTTTGTCATCTAAGGCTTTACGAGAAGCGACCTGAATCGTCGTGCCAAAAGCTTTGGCCTGATTGGCCAGCACAGTTAAGCGCTCATCGTCACGGCCTTGTAACAGCCATAACTCGATAATGCGCTCAGGGCTGTGCTTTAACAGGGCTTCAACTGCGTGGATCCCAAAAATAATATCTTGTTTTTTCATTTATTTCTTTCTCGTGCTCCGCTTAGCGGCTTTTGGCTTTTTAGCCGGATCTTTTACTGCTGTTTTTTTCGCTTTAGTGCCCGCTTTAGCCTTAGGTTTGGCTTTGCCAGCTTCAGCCTTAGTGCTAGGCGTTGCGGTTTTACCCGCTTTTCCTTGCTTAGCACCTTCGCGATTAACGCGCTCACGGGCTGTCATCGGCTTATCACGGCTGGCAGATGCTTTACGTTTACCACCTTTGCCGTCATCACCCAGCATAACCAAATCAATCTGTCTGTCATCTAAGTTGACTGCAGCAACCTTAACCGTCACAGGATCGCCGACTTGATAAACTTGACCTGTGTGCTCACCGATAAGACGTTGACGCATAGGGTCGAATTGGTAGTAATCGCTACCAAGACTTGAGATATGCACTAAGCCATCGATAAACAGTTCATTTAAGCGCACAAACAAACCAAAACTGGTCACTGAGGCAATCACAGCTTCAAAGGTATCGCCGACGTGATCTTGCATAAACTCGCACTTCAGCCAATCGCTAACATCGCGAGTCGCTTCATCGGCACGACGTTCTGTGGTTGAACACTCTTCGCCTAATTGGTCGAGCTCATCGAGCTGATAATGATAGCCACCATCCTGCGTCCACTTCTCAGTGGCTTCGCCTCTTTCCTTCGCCAGTAAATAACGGATCACACGATGTAACACTAAATCCGGATAGCGGCGAATGGGCGAGGTAAAATGCGCATATTCTTCTAAGGCTAAACCGAAGTGACCTTCGTTATCCGGAGTGTAAATTGCCTGACGCATAGAGCGCAGTAACATCACTTGGATAAGTTCAGCATCAGGGCGGTCGGCAATTTGCAGCATCACGTTCTGGTAATCTGACGGCGTTGGCTCAAGTCCGCCAGGCATAGTCAAACCACGCTCAGCAAGGAACTCTTTAAAGTTTGCCAACTTTTGCTCAGATGGTGCTTCATGCACTCGGTACAGCACATCGCCTTTGTGTTTCTTCACAAATTTAGCCGCAGATACGTTGGCTAAAATCATGCATTCTTCAATGATTTTATGGGCTTGATTACGGCCACGCGGCACGATTTTATCAATCTTGCGCTGCTCATTGAAAATGAACTGCGTTTCCATGGTTTCAAACGCAATCGCACCACGCTCGGCTCTTTGCTCATCGAGCGCTAAATACAATGACTGTAAACACTGCAAATGCGGGAACAAGGCTTCATGCTCAGGCGCAATTGGGCCGCCTTCTAACATTGCTGCCACTTGGGTATAAGTGAAACGGGCATGGGAATACATCACAGCCGGATAAAACTTATAACCCGACAACTTACCTTTAGCAGATACGGTCATCTCGGCGACCATACATAAACGGTCGACGTGAGGATTAAGTGAACATAGGCCATTGGAGATTTTCTCCGGCAGCATAGGGATCACTTGCGATGGGAAATACACAGAGTTACCACGGGCACGTGCTTCGGTATCTAAGGCAGAATCAGTGCGGACATAATAACTAACGTCCGCAATCGCAACCCATAAACGCCAGCCGCCACCGGCTTTTTTCTCCGCGTACACGGCATCGTCAAAATCGCGGGCGTCTTCACCGTCGATAGTCACTAATGGCAGATGACGTAAATCCACACGACCGACTTTATCGGCGTCGGTTACTTCATCGGGAATACGGCGCAGTTTCTTCTCAATCACAGGTGACCAAGTATGGGGTAAATCATAATTACGCAGGGCAATTTCGATTTCCATCCCCGGCGCCATTTGCTTACCGAGCACTTCAGTCACTTTACCCGCAGCCTTAACAAAACGGCCTGGGCGACGCGTTAATTCAACCACAACCACATCACCTTGACGGGCGCCGTTGCGATCTTCATTCGCGACTAAAATTTCTTGGGTAATACGCTTATCATCGGCAATGACAAATGCCATACCGCTATCGACATGATAACGGCCAACAATCGCGGCACTTCGCGGCTGGATCAGACGAACCAAACGCGCTTCGCGACGGCCACGACGATCTGTGCCCGCTTTTTGCGCCAGCACTTTATCACCGTGGAAATACATCAGCATGTCGCGGTTCGAAATAAATAAGTCATCACCGCCTTCATCGGGTTTGAAAAAGCCGAAGCCTTCTCTGTGTCCGAGCACAGTGCCGGGGATCAGATCCATTTTCTCGGGTAAGCCATAGCTTTGCCCACGGGTGAACACCAGTTCGCCATCGCGTTCCATCGCACGTAGGCGACGGCGCAAGGCCTCAAGTTGTTCTTCCTCTTGGATGTTTAACGCCGCGGCAATGCTGTCACGAGTGATAGGTGATTTTTGAGAACGTAAGTAATCGAGAATATACTCACGGCTTGGGATAGGGTTTTCGTACTTATCCTGTTCACGCTCAAAATGAGGGTCTTTGATCATTCAATATCCAAATAATGTGTCTCTAGATTAAGAGACCACTTAACGGGTTCGCAACTGTTCTTGCTGGGCCCGCGCCACTGCACTGGGGGGCATTTTAGCTGCTAACACCTGCAGTAAAGACAAGGCTTTATTCTTAGTCGCCTCGTCCGCAAATACATCGTTATATAACCAATGATAGGCCATCTCGTAATCCCTAGGACTACCATAACCTTCACCGAATAAACGAACTAACATCATACGAGCGGATAAACTGCCACTTGCAGCCGCAGGCAGTAAATAATGCACTGCTCTGTCTTTATTGCGGATGACAAATTTCCCACTCTGATAATACTCGGCAAGCTTTAACATCGCTTCTGAGCTACCTTGTTCGGCCGAGTCACGTAACAAAGCAATACCCTTCACAGGGTTAGCCTTTACACACGTTCCATGATTGAGCATTTCGCCCCAAAGAAATTGATATAAAGGCTGTTTTAAGACTTGGGCTCGCGCCTCAATGTCTTGGACTAACTGGCAATCATCACGTTTCACTTTCGCTAAGTATTGATTGCTACGGATCAAATCAAGCAATTGATCTTGACTATAAATATCCACCGCCTGCGTTTCAGCAAAGCACATTGAAGATACTAAAGGCAGTAGCGCAACGAGTGCTGTACGTAGCATAACGACTCTCAATGACAGTAGGATGAATACTTGCATCGGCAGTATAACCTATTTCTTGAGCTTGAGCTGAATTTCTAACCGCAGAATGAAACAGAGAAAGGCATAAAGAAGCAGAGAAAAAGGCCGTGAAACACGGCCTTAACAGATCTTAATTGAACGGATTAACCAAAATCATGGTTTCGTTACGATCAGGACCCGTAGAGATAATGTCGATTGGTGTTTCTAATAACTCTTCAAGACGCTTGATATAATTGATCGCTGCTTGAGGCAGTTGCTCAATTGATGTCGCGCCAAAAGTCGACTCGCTCCAACCCGGCATAGTTTCATAAACCGGCGTAACCAGTTCATAACCTTCAGCGGCCAGCGGAGTGACTTTAGAGATAGTGCCATCAGGATTCTGATAACCGACACAAATCTTCACTTCTTTCAGACCATCAAGTACATCTAACTTAGTCAAGCAGAAGCCGCTGACACTGTTGATTTGAACTGCGCGGCGCATTGCCACAGCATCCAACCAACCTGGACGACGCTTACGACCCGTTGTTGCACCAAACTCATGACCTTTAGTACCTAAATGATCACCGACTTCACATAATAGTTCAGTTGGGAATGGACCTGCACCTACGCGAGTGGTGTAAGCCTTCATGATACCTAAGACATAGTCTAAGTGACGCGGACCAAAACCAGAACCCGTCGCAACACCACCAGCAGTGGTATTTGAAGAGGTTACAAATGGGTATGTGCCGTGGTCAATGTCGAGTAATGTACCTTGAGCGCCTTCGAACAGAATTGGCTCACCGGCTTTACGCGCAGTATCCAATAGTTCAGTCACATCAACACACATGCTCTTCAGATAATCGGCCATAGCCAAAGCATCTGCTAGCGTTTGCTCGTAATCAACCGCTTCGACTTGATAGTACTCTGTCAGCATAAAATTATGGTATTTCATAACTTCTTTCAGCTTTTCAGCAAACAGTTCAGCATTGAACAGGTCGCCTACTCGCAGACCGCGACGAGAGATCTTGTCTTCATACGCAGGTCCAATACCACGGCCAGTTGTACCAATAGCTTTATTACCGCGCGCTTTTTCACGGGCAATATCAAGGGCACAATGGAAGGGAAGGATCAGCGGACACGCTTCAGAGATCAACAGACGTTCCTCAACAGGAACTCCACGATCTTTCAGCATGTTGATCTCTTTCATCAGGGCGTCAGGTGCAAGCACCACACCGTTGCCAATAATGCATTTCACATTATCGCGCAAGATACCCGATGGGATCAGATGAAGAACGGTTTTTTCACCGTCGATAACCAAGGTATGACCAGCATTGTGGCCGCCTTGATAGCGAACTACATATTTTGCCTGTTCTGTTAGAAGGTCGACAATCTTACCTTTTCCTTCGTCACCCCATTGGGTGCCGAGAACAACTACGTTTTTGCCCATTATTTGCTGCAAGGTTGCGGTTAAAAAAGAATTTTAACAGATCTTAGTTAATAAGGGCAAGCAGGCTATTTTTCATGCAAAAATAACCCAAAGAACGACTCCAGCCGTGACTAATGCCCCACCAAGTCGCTGGATAACTTGCTGATTTTGATGGGAGAGTTCATTTAAATAACGACGCCATTTATTTGGGAATAATAATGGCCCAAGGCCTTCCAAAACCAACACAAGTGCCACTGCTAGCATAAAAATTTGAAAAGTCATGCTTACCTCAAACTCACTCGCTTAATATAAATCTATTGTATATCAGCATACTCCAACCAAAGAGTTTTCTTATACCGTCAATTTTTAGCCAATAAAAAACCCAGCATAGGCTGGGTTTTTTGATATTCCAAAAACGAATTAACGCTTAGAGAATTGTGGCTTACGACGTGCTTTACGTAGACCCACTTTCTTACGCTCAACTTTACGAGCGTCACGGGTAACGAAACCAGCAGAACGAAGTGATGGACGCAGTGCTTCATCTAATTGCATCAGAGCACGGGTAATACCGTGACGGATTGCGCCTGCTTGGCCAGTGATACCACCGCCTTTAACAGTTACATAGATGTCCAGCTTGTCAGTCATTTCAACTAACTCTAAAGGTTGACGAACAACCATACGAGCAGTTTCACGACCAAAATACTGATCCAAAGGACGTTGATTTACAACGATGTTGCCACTACCTGCTTTAGCGAAAACGCGAGCTGTAGAGGTTTTGCGACGGCCAGTGCCGTAGTACTGAGTTGCAGCCATTTGCTTAATCCCGTTTAGATATCAAGAACTTGAGGTTGTTGTGCAGTGTGGTTATGTTCTGCGCCAGCGTAAACTTTCAGTTTACGGAACATGGCACGGCCCAGAGGACCTTTTGGTAACATACCCTTAACTGCTTTCTCGATGATCATTTCTGGCTTTTGCGCTTGCAGCTTTTCAAAGCTGATTTGCTTAATGCCACCAGGGAAGCCTGAATGCGAGTAGTACGTTTTGCCTTTCGCTTTGTTACCAGTAACAGTCACTTTTTCAGCATTAACAACGATGATGTAATCACCGGTATCAACGTGTGGAGTGTATTCTGGCTTATGCTTACCGCGTAAACGGACAGCGATTTCAGTAGCGATACGACCTAAAGTTTTGCCGTCTGCGTCGACGACGAACCAGTCACGAGTTACAGTTTCTGGTGTAGCAGTAAAAGTCTTCATTATTACAAAAACCCAAAGTTAATTTTCTGTCTCACATGTTGTCTGCATTTGCAAACAACACAAAATTGCCTTTTAGTACCCCTTCGAGCACCGACTTCGGCTTACAACTTCCGCCCAATTGGCGGAGTAACGTGGGCAGGTGGCGGAGTATAGACAAAGCTGAGTTAAAAATCACCTGATATTTTGATAAAAATTATAAAATATCGACCAATCTGGCTTTTCATCCTAAGGATTAACAAGCCTCTGGTGATTTAAGGCCGCAGCTAATGCAAAACTCTTACACTACTGGGTTACGGCAGGTGTTCGGTTTTTAAATAATCGTGGGATTGCATCTCAATTAAGCGTGAACGGCAACGCCTAAATTCGAAGTTAAGCAAACCATCGGCATAAATATCTTCGAGTGGCACTTGAGCCGATACAATCAGCTTTACATTGCGCTCGTAAAATTCGTCGACCATAGCTAAAAAACGTCTGGCGATGTCATCGCCAGTCAAAAAGGCGCCCATTTGTTCTATGCCACTCACGAGAACAGTATGATAAATCCGCGCAAGTTCCATGTAGTCACGCTGGCTTCGCGGGCCATCACAGAGCGCTCTAAAATCGGCCAACAATACGCCCTGCGCCTGCTGCCGAATACTAATACTGCGGCCTTCTATTTCGATGTCAGCAGTAAGCACCTCAGACTCAGGCGCTAACTGGCTAAAATAACGTATCAGATTGGCATCAGCTTGTGCATCTAATGGATGATGATAAATCTCTGCTTGCTCAAGGGTACGCAATCGATAATCAATGCCAGAATCCACATTGAGCACTTCACAATGTTGATTAATTAGGGCTATCGCAGGTAAGAAACGTGCGCGCTGTAAGCCATTTTTATATAAGTCGTCGGGGATAATATTCGAAGTTGCAACCAGCACAACGCCTTCTTTAAATAACGCTTGAAACAGCGTACCTAATAGCATGGCATCGGTAATATCAGAGACAAAGAATTCATCGAAACAGATAACGCGATATTTTGCGGCCATCTTTTTCGCAATCACCAACAAAGGATCGCGAACGCCTTTTAACTCGTCCAAATCTAAATGCAATTGATGCATAAAGCGATGGAAGTGAGCCCGCAATTTTTGTTCACCAGGCAAGGCATCAAAAAAAGTATCCATCAGGTAGGTTTTACCGCGCCCAACTCCGCCCCAAAGATACAGGCCTTTAGGTGATGCTGGTGCCGATTTTAAGCCTAATGCGCTAAACAATTTCCCCACAATAGAACTAGGCTCTTCTGCCGTAGTTAAGTCTTCATAGACGCGTTGTAACGCCTTAACGGCAATTTCTTGAGCCGGATCATGGGAAAAACCGTCGCGGGTAAGATCTTTTTGATAATGCTGCCAAGGGCTTAACTGAGGCACGTTTAAATTCTCTTATGTCCTTTATTAAAACTGTGACGATATTAGCACGGCCAATATGACGCAGGATATATTAATGCAGAATACGACTTTTACCTTAGCGCTAAACTGCATACAAACGTCTAATAACCATCTATGCTGTAGGTCATTTTAATCAGCAAAATCTGCTGATATTAGGGCTTGAAAAATCCTAATATCGCCCACAGATTTCTGTTCGGAAACAAGTATGAAACAGCCGATAAAATAGGCTAAAAAAATTAACATTTATTAATATAATGAACTTTTTCAATAAGGTGCGAGTCTGAGTGATTACCTAGGCAAATAGCCGGTACCGATACAGATTTGATCTGGCACTCGCACGATTGCTGATGCATTACATCCAGATCTTTCAACCCTTATTTGGAGTTATGAATAGATGAAAACAAAATTATCTGTACTTTCAGCCGCAATGTTAGCCGCTACCCTGACTATAATGCCTGTCGTCTCACAGGCCGCCATTCCACAGACGGTTGAGGGACAATCCATTCCAAGTCTTGCGCCTATGCTTGAGCGTACGACGCCCGCAGTCGTATCAGTAGCGGTAACGGGGACTCATGTTTCTAAGCAAAGAGTACCTGATGTTTTCCGTTACTTTTTCGGCCCTAATGCACCACAAGAGCAAGTGCAAGAGCGTCCTTTTAGAGGCTTAGGCTCAGGCGTGATTATTGACGCAGAAAAAGGCTATATCGTCACAAACAACCATGTGATTGACGGTGCTGATGATATTCAAGTTGGTCTTCATGACGGCCGTGAAGTAAAAGCAAAACTGATTGGTACTGACTCAGAGTCAGATATCGCATTATTGCAAATTGAAGCGAAAAACCTCATCGCAATCAAAGCCTCTGATTCCGATGATTTACGCGTAGGTGACTTTGCCGTTGCCATTGGTAACCCCTTCGGTTTAGGTCAAACCGTCACCTCGGGCATTGTTAGTGCTTTAGGCCGTAGCGGCTTAGGCATTGAAATGCTGGAAAACTTTATTCAAACTGATGCCGCGATTAACAGTGGTAACTCGGGTGGCGCACTCGTCAATCTTAACGGCGAGTTAATTGGGATTAACACCGCAATCGTAGCACCGGGCGGCGGTAACGTCGGTATTGGCTTTGCCATCCCTGCTAATATGGTGAAAAACCTCGTGGCACAAATTGCCGAACACGGAGAAGTACGCCGCGGTGTATTAGGTATTTCGGGACGTGATCTCGATAGCCAACTCGCCCAAGGTTTCGGTTTAGACACTCAACACGGCGGCTTCGTGAATGAAGTAGCCAAGGGCAGTGCCGCAGAGAAGGCCGGTATAAAAGCAGGTGATATTATCATCAGCGTTGATGGCCGTGGTATTAAGTCATTCCAAGAACTTCGGGCTAAAGTCGCCACTATGGGTGCAGGTGCTAACGTTGAGTTAGGACTCATCCGTGACGGTGATAAGAAAACAGTTAAAGTGACCTTAGGTGAAGCGAGCCAAACCAGTGAAACAGCGGCTGGTGCCGTGCATCCTATGCTGCAAGGTGCGTCCTTAGAAAACTCATCTAAGGGCATTGAAATTACCGATGTCGCACAAGGCTCACCAGCGGCCATGAGTGGCTTACAAAAAGGAGATGTGATTGTCGGTATTAACCGTACTGCAATTAAAGATCTTAAGACACTTAAAGCACAACTTAAAGATCAAGAAGGTGCCGTTGCACTGAAGATAATGCGTGATAAGAGCATGTTGTATTTAGTCCTACGTTAATCGACAAAATAGGCCATTTTTTCTGCCATAGATAAGCATAGGGAGCTTAGGTTCCCTATGCTTACATCGATTAAACATGTTAATCTAACTCACCTTTTTCTAGATCCATCCTGCCATGACTATAAAAGACACTCTGTTATATCTCGGTAAAGCCACCCTTTTCGGCCTTATCATGGCGGCCATGTTTTTATTGGTGACACGTTATTTCGATAACCAATCCCTCGGTAGTAGTCTGCTACAAACCCGTGCCAACAACACAGTCGAGCTATCCTTTGCCAAGGCGGTACGCCGTGCAGCTCCTGCCGTTGTGAATATTTATAGCCTCAGCATAGATCAGAATCGGCCGCTTAATTCAGGCTCACTTCAAGGTCTAGGTTCTGGGGTGATAATGAGTAAAGAAGGTTATATTCTCACTAATTATCATGTCATTAAGAAAGCCGATGAGATTGTTGTCGCCCTGCAAGATGGACGCAAATTTACCTCTGAAGTGGTTGGCTTCGATCCTGAAACCGATTTATCGGTACTTAAAATTGAAGGCGATAACTTACCGATTGTCCCCGTTAATCTCGACAGTCCGCCTCAAGTCGGTGATGTCGTACTCGCTATTGGTAATCCCTACAATTTAGGCCAAACCATTACCCAAGGCATCATCAGTGCCACGGGGCGCAACGGCTTAAGTTCAGGTTACTTAGACTTCCTACAAACCGATGCAGCGATTAATGCGGGTAACTCGGGTGGCGCACTCATTGACACTAACGGCAGCCTTATCGGTATTAATACCGCAGCATTCCAAGTGGGTGAAGAAGGTGGCGGCCATGGGATTAACTTCGCTATCCCGATTAAATTAGCCCACAGCATTATGGGTAAGTTGATTAAAAACGGCCGCGTGATCCGTGGTGCCTTAGGAATTTCTGGCGAGCCGATTAATCCTGTGGTGGCACAAATCCTTAATCTACCCGATCTCAAAGGTGTGCTCGTTACGGGTGTCGATCCTAATGGCCCTGCGGCCCGAGCCCTGCTAATGCCAAGGGATGTGATTATTAAATACGATGGTGAAGATGTGCCAGGCGTTGAAATGCTAATGGACCGCATCGCTGAAACCACACCGGGTAAGAAAGTGATGATGACTGTGATACGCCAAGGTAAACAACAAGAGTTGCCTGTGATTATCGATGAAAAGATTGTGATCGATAACTAGAGTGTCACTCAGTATTACGAGCTCAACTGCAGAAAACAAAAAACCAGCTTTTAGCTGGTTTTTTAATGATTCAAAATTAGCTTAAGTCAGTAACAGATCACTGAATACGCACAACCTGTGCGCCTAAACCTTGAAACTTATTCTCAATATGCTCATAGCCACGATCTAAGTGATAGATACGATCGACAATCGTCTTACCATCGGCCACTAAGCCCGCAATCACTAGACTCGCTGACGCACGTAAATCCGTCGCCATTACCTGAGCACCACTTAAAGATTCAATCCCTTGAATGATGCAGGTATTACCTTCAAGCTCCATGGTAGCGCCCATACGGATAAGTTCAGGCACATGCATAAAACGATTTTCGAAGATAGTCTCAGTTATGGTTGCCGTACCTTGTGCTAAGGCATTGAGCACACAAAACTGCGCCTGCATATCGGTTGGGAAACCAGGATAAGGTGCCGTCTTGATATTCACCGCCTTCGGACGTTTACCCTGCATATCGAGCTCAATCCAATCTTCGCCCGTAGTAATCGTCGCGCCTGCATCTTCAAGCTTAGCGATAACCGACTCAAGTGAAGCAGGATCGGCTTTTAAACAACGAATGCGACCACGGGTCACCGCAGCGGCCACCAAAAATGAACCGGTTTCGATACGATCTGGCATCACGCGGTAATTACAGCCCTGTAAACGCTCAACCCCTTGAATACGCAATGTCGCACTGCCTACACCAGTGATTTTTGCACCCATGGCAATTAAGCAATTAGCGAGATCGATCACTTCAGGTTCACGGGCCGCGTTTTCAATCACGGTTTCGCCATCGGCTAATGCTGCGGCCATCAGTAAGTTTTCGGTCGCACCAACACTCACCATGTCCATAAAGATATGTGCGCCTTTAAGACGACCATCAACACGGGCCTTGATATAACCTTCTTTCACTTCAATCTTGGCGCCCATCATTTCAAGGCCATGTAAGTGCAAGTTCACTGGTCTTGCGCCAATGGCACAGCCGCCAGGCAATGACACATCAGCCGTACCATAGCGAGCCAATAACGGCCCTAAGATCAAGATAGAAGCACGCATGGTTTTCACTAGATCATAGGGAGCGCAAAACTCATTCAGATTAGTGGTAGAAATGCGGATCTGTCCGTCACCGAGTTCAGTCACTTCAGCGCCGAGACAGCGTAATAATTTACAGCTCGTACTCACATCACGCAGATTGGGCACGTTAGAAACCACAAAATCGGTTTCAGCCAATACACCGGCCATCAGAATAGGCAAAGCTGCATTTTTAGCACCCGAAATAATCACATCACCGGCAAGCGGGGGGCTTGCCTGAATTGTTAGTTTATCCACTTTTCCTCACTAGCTAGGCATGTTGAAAACTTTTTCGCGTTTCCATTGAGTCGGCGTGAAAGTTTTGATCGTTAATGCATGTAATTCACCGCTGGCAATGTGTGCCGTCAACGGTGCATAAATGGCTTGTTGCTGTTTGACTCGGCTCATACCATCGAAGCATTCACCTACGGCGATCACTTTATAATGGCTACCATCCGAGCTAGCGTGAACTTCTTCAAGCCCTAACGCATCACGTAAAATCTGTTCAATTAAGCTGCATTCCATGAAATCTATTACCCTATTCTCAATGCGCTTCTTCGGTAAAGAAGGCATCTAAATCATATAAATCAATTAGTTTTTTAAGTTGTGGTGAAGCAGAACTCAATACAAGTTGGCTGCGATGTTCACGCACTAACGCCAGCAAAAATGCCATGCCAGCGCTATCACTGTATTCGAGCCCAGACAGAGACAATATCTGGGTTGACTCATTTAGCAGTTGTTGCCGCTGTGGCCAAAGTGTAATGACATCGGCTTGGGTTATGCGCCCTTTGAGATGACAAACTGTCCCCTGTTGCACAAATTCAATCACGACTGTGACTTCCCTGACTTAGCCTTCATGACCACTTTCTCTTTAGTGCGATCTTCAAGCATCTTAATCACGGGATCGATACCCTGTTGGCGAATTAGATTAGAGATTTCCGACTGCTTAGAAGACAGTAAGCTCACACCTTCGGCAACTAAATCAAATGCCTTCCATGAGTCATCCTTTAAACGGCGCGCCTTAAACAATAGTTTAATAGGTGGGCGACCAGCTTCGATGATCTGCACGTTTACATCGACCATTTTCTCTTTGCTGAAATCAATCCCAGGTGAGAATTCCACTTTTTGATTAGTATATTCAGTAAAGGCTTGGGCATAAGTAGAGATTAAATAACCTTCAAAAGCATTGACGAAACGATTGCGTTGCTCTTCGGTTGAATCCTTAAGATATTGGCCTAATACCTTATAAGAAGCGTATTTATAATCGACATAAGGCATGAGTTCTTCACGAACAATTACCTTTAAATGGTCTGAATTTGCGTCGATTAATGCTTTATCTTTGTGAAAACGATCGAAGGTTTTATTGGCAACGGCTTTCACCATGGCATACGGATCTGTCGTATCGACAACCACATCAGCGGCGACTGCGCTCGTTGCCCCTAAAACCATCACTAACGGCAATAAAAAACGAGATAAGTTTTTAAACATAGCGGTAACCCCTATTTATCCTTCGAACCCATACTATATAAGAACTGACCAATCAGCTCCTCCAACACTAATGCCGAGCGAGTGTCGTCAATCTTATCGCCGTCTTTCAGCATACTGACATCATCGTCGACAAAACCCGGTGTTAACCCTAAGAATTGCTCGCCCAACAAACCCGAAGTCAAAATGGCTAAACTACTGGTTTCAGGGAATTTATCGTAACGCTTGTCCATTACTAATGTAACCACAGCCACTAACTTAACTGGGTCTAAATCTATGCTGCTCACTCGGCCAACGACAACACCGCCAACCTTGACTGGCGAACGCACCTTCAAACCACCAATGTTGGTAAAATTGGCTTGTATGGTATAAGTGCTATCGCTGCTTTTTACTTCAATATTGGCGACGTTAAAGACTAAGACCAAAAAAGCGGCCAATCCTGTTAAAAGAAACACACCCACTAATAATTCAATTTTTCGTGTCAACATGTTCAGCTACCACTCTGTTAATCCATCTAACCTGTGTCGAAATCCGCAGTGTTCCGTTAGCGGCCAAACATCAGGGCTGTCAGTAAAAAATCCAATGCCAATACAGCGAGGCTCGACTGAACGACAGTCTGGGTCGTTGCACGGCTGATGCCTTCCGGATTTGGGATCACTTGATAACCGCGATATAACGCAATCCAAGTGACCACTACGGCAAACACACCACTTTTGATCAAGCAGTTAACTATGTCCTGACGCCATTCGACAGACGCCTGCAGAATCGACCAAAACGCACCACTGTCGATCCCTTTCCATTCCACGCCAACAAGGTGCCCGCCATAAATACCTACAGCGGTAAACATCAACGCCAGCAATGGCATACTGATCACTCCAGCCCAAAAGCGCGGTGCAATAATCTGCCTTAATGGGTCAATCGCCATCATTTCTAAACTGGAAAGCTGCTCAGTACTTTTCATTAAACCAATTTCAGCGGTTAATGCTGAACCCGCCCGTCCCGCAAACAATAACGCGGTAACAACTGGCCCTAACTCACGCAGTAAACTGAGCGCCACCATAGGACCTAAGCTTTCTTCGGTGCCAAAACCAACTAAGATGTTGTAGCCTTGCAGTGCGAGCACCATGCCGATAAAGAGTCCTGAGACTAAAATAATCACCATGGATTGCACACCGACCACATAAATCTGGCGCACTAATAATGGAAAACCTTTACGCACGCGTGGCCAGCGAAAAATCGCACCCCACAGCATAAGGCCTGCACGGCCAAAACCGAGCACTAGCTCAATCGCGCTGCGGCCTAAGTCGGCAATACTGTCGATTAACTTCACTTGCCAACTCCTTTTGCCATTAATTCTTGCTGGTAATCATTTGCCGGATAATGGAACGGCACAGGGCCGTCCGGAGCACCTTGAATAAACTGTTTCAGCTGCGGATTATCAGCGTACTTTAATTCTTCAGGGGTACCGTGGGCGATGACTTTTTTGTCAGCCACCACATATACATAATCGGCAATGCCAAGCACTTCATCCACATCGTGGGACACTACAATTGAAGTCAGATTCAGCGCATCGGATAACTCACGAATAAGCTTTACTAACACACCCATCGATATTGGGTCTTGCCCTGCAAAAGGCTCATCGTACATCACCATTTCAGGTTCAAGCGCTATGGCTCTAGCCAATGCGGCGCGGCGTTGCATACCACCGGATAACTCGCTTGGCATCATCTGAGCGGCACCACGTAAACCTACGGCTTCAAGCTTCATCAGCACGATAGTGCGAATAATGTCTTCAGGCAGTCCAGAATGTTCACGCAGTGCAAACGCCACGTTATCGAACACATTAATGTCGGTAAACAGCGCGCCACTTTGAAACAGCATGCTCATCCGCTTACGCAGACTAAATAATTCATTGCGACTCACGCCATGGATATCGTGACCGTCGAATAACACTTGTCCATGGTCAGGCGTTAATTGGCCGCCAATCAATTTCAACAGGGTCGTTTTGCCTATGCCGCTCGGCCCCATGATCGCCGTCACCTTGCCCCTTGGAATGGACAGGCTAATATCTTCATATATCACACGCTGACCGCGGCTAAACCCCAAATTACGGATCTCAACCAACGGCGTTTGTTCTTGAGTCATGCTTGATTCCGACATTTGCAAATGAGGTGATCCTAGTCTTCCTAGACTGACCAATCGAAGAGCCGCAAATTGTACGTAATTGCGCTTTAACCTACAACCGAATCGACACTATCGCCCTGCGATACTTTCAATTTGCCTCATTTACAGCGAAAATGCGCCCTAAGTTTTCACTCTGCACAGGTAAAATGTTACTTAATGTTTTCAACCTAGTTGCAGAATTGGCAGTATTGGCTAATTCGTTCGCACTTAGCTCACTCTTCGCCCACTTTTATCGGGGAGAGTCGATACGCAATTGCGCAAAAGAGGCATCCCATGGGGTAATACCCGCTGCGATATGGGATAAATCCATTGAAATAAACGACAAAGACGATGATATTGCTCAAGACCTTCTGCCGCTAAACACGTTATTGTGCATGAATAGCTAACGCAGCTGGACTTGACGAGTCGGATCAATCGCTCTAGCCTGCCGCAATTGTTTTGCTATTTTCGGTAATTAACCACAGCAATACATAAGCTAAATTGTCTGAAAACAAACTAATACTTGGCAGAAAGCCTATTACATATCATCTTTATCGCGTACCAAATTGTGCTATTCCAATCCCATCAATGGGGCGACAAAGACAATGCAAAAAGAGAGATAGACATGGTAGACAAATCACAACTGCGCCAATGGGGTTGTAAAGTTATCGATATTGAAAAGTCAGCCCTAGACAATCTTTATCAATATGTTGATTCGGCTGAATTTGCAGAGGCTTGCGAGTTGATCCTCAACTGCACAGGCAAAGTGATTGTCATGGGAATGGGCAAATCGGGCCATATCGGCAATAAGATTTCAGCCACCCTCGCCAGCACAGGAACGCCCGCATTTTTTGTGCATCCGGGTGAAGCCAGCCACGGCGATCTGGGTGTATTGGCCGATAACGATGTGATTTTAGCGATTTCAAATTCTGGTGAGTCGAGCGAAATCCTCACCTTAATGCCGGTCATCCAACGTATGGGAGTACCTGTTATTGCAGTAACGGGTAAACCCGAATCGAATATGGCGCGATTATCTAAAGTGCATTTATGTATCGAAGTCCCAGAAGAGGCTTGCCCACTTGGACTAGCCCCAACGTCGAGCACTACCGCGACCTTAGTGATGGGCGATGCCATCGCCATTGCGCTACTACAAGCGAAAGGCTTTACCCGTGATGATTTTGCTATGTCCCATCCTGGCGGAGCTTTAGGACGCAAGTTATTGTTAAAAGTCTGCGATGTCATGCACAGCGGTGATGACTTACCGCTCGTTAACCACGATATTTGCATCACAGAAGCTCTGTACGAAATCTCCAAGAAAGGCTTAGGCATGACGGCGATTATTGATGATCAGCGCAAGCTGGTTGGTATCTTCACTGATGGTGATTTACGCCGCGTTATTGATGCAGAAGTGAATTTACGCACGACGCCCATTGCCGATGTGATGACCCGTAACTGCGTCACGATCACAGATAATGTGTTGGCCGCCCAAGCACTGCAAGTGATGGACTCAAAAAATATCAACGGATTAATTGTTATCGATAAAGATCGCCATCCTATTGGCGCTCTTAACATGCTCGATATGGTAAAAGCAGGAGTCATTTAATGCCACAGCAAGGATTTTACGGCCCAATCAGTGATGATGTGTGGCAACGCGCGCAAAAGATTAAACTGTTAATCTGTGACGTCGATGGGGTATTTTCCGACGGCCGTATTTACTTGAGTAATAGCGGCGAAGAGCTCAAAGCCTTCCATACCCGTGACGGTTATGGCGTGCGCTCACTCCTCACCAGCGGTTTCAACCTCGCCGTGATCACAGGACGTCAATCCAAAATCGTTGAAAACCGTATGACAGCCCTTGGTGTTACCCATATTTACCAAGGCGTAGACAATAAGTTCGAGCCCTATGAAGCATTGCTCGCACTTTATGGTGTCACCCCAGAAGAAGTGGCTTATATCGGTGATGATATTGTCGATCTACCCGTGATGAATGTTGTCGGTTTAGCGGTCAGTGTTGCTGACGGCCACCCCTATGTACGCCAACACGCCCATTTTGTGACTACGCTCAATGGTGGCCACGGTGCACTGCGTGAACTCACAGATCTGTTACTCCTAAGTCAAAATAAATTCACTTCGGCCCATGGAATGAGTATATGAGTCGTGTGACACTCGCGATTATCGCTTTTTTTGGAACCGCACTAGCGCTTTACTGGCAAGTGCAGAACAAACACAGCGGTGATTCCGATAACAGAGTAAAAGATCAAAATACCCCAGATTTCATCGTTGAAGATCTGCGCAGTGTTGAGTTCAATGAGCAAGGACTAGTGAATAGCCGTGTGACGGCGAAACACATGGAACATTATGATTCAACGAATCAAACTTTCTTTACTCAACCTGTTTATCTTGTTTATCCAGACCAAGGTAAAGCACAATGGCAACTCAGGGCAGATCAGGGCAAGCTAAACAAGGAAACTGGCAAGGTTGTATTAGAAAATAATGTTATTATCGATGCCATTAGCCCAGAAGAACCGATTCAGACCTTGTCCACCAGTTATCTGGAACTCGATCTCAACACTATGATAATGACCTCTGACCGTACCATTTACGTCACAGGGAAAGATTTTAATATTCAAGGCCAAGGCCTTTATGCCGACCTCAACGCGCAAGAAGTGCAATTGACCAGTCAGGTAGTAGGAACATATGAAGCAAAATAACGTATTACTTGCCAGCCTAATGCTAATTATGAGCATGAGTGCTTTCGCGAAAGTCGGCGACTTAAAGCAAGAAGTCACAATCAAAGCTGTGAGCCAAACTGCGGATATCAAAAACAACCAGATCATTTTCTTTGGTCCGGTTGAAGTGACCCAAGGCTCAATAAAAATCCAAGCAAATGAACTGCGTGCATTTTCCGCTGAAGGTGAAAATAGCAAAACTTTGGTCGCCACAGGCAACCCTGCTACATATAGCCAAATATTAGACGATGGCCGCCCTGCATCTGCCAGCGCGAAAGAAATTCGTTACGATATGGCAAGCCGCACCTTAACACTGAAAGGTATGGCGTCATTAGATCAAGCGGGTAGCCAAGTTACAGGCAATTTAATCCGCTATAACATGATTCAACAGAAATTGATGGCCGAGAGTACTGGCAGTGGTGACGATCGCGTAATCACTATTATTCAGCCTGAAAACTATCAAGATGATGCTAAATCAGACGCTCCGGCGGATAAACCTGTAAAAAAGCAGGACTCTAAATGACCCAAATCACCTTAAGAGCACAAAATCTGGCGAAAAGTTACAAGAGTCGCCAAGTGGTTAAAGACGTCAGTCTGACGGTAAAAACCGGTCAAGTCGTTGGCCTACTCGGTCCAAACGGTGCAGGTAAAACCACGACCTTTTACATGGTTGTCGGGCTAGTGAAGAGCGATAAGGGACATATCTTTATCGACGATGATGATTTAACCGCAGATCCTATGCATCTGCGTGCCCGCAAAGGCATAGGTTACTTACCGCAAGAAGCCAGTATCTTTCGTAAGCTAACTGTTCATGACAACATCATGGCCGTACTGCAAACTCGTAAAGAACTTAAAAACGAAGAACGAGAAGAAGAACTAGAACATCTGCTCGAAGAGTTTCATATCACCCACATCCGTGACAGCCAAGGCATGTCATTGTCGGGTGGCGAACGTCGTCGCGTCGAAATTGCGCGGGCTTTAGCCGCTAATCCTAAGTTCATTTTGCTCGATGAACCGTTTGCCGGCGTCGATCCTATTTCGGTTATCGACATCAAGAAGATTATCGAACAACTCAAAAGTCGCGGCCTTGGCGTACTGATCACAGACCATAATGTCCGCGAGACATTAGATGTATGTGAACATGCTTATATTGTGAGTCACGGAAACCTGATTGCCGAAGGAACTCCAGCAGAGATCTTAGACAATCAGCAAGTTAGGGCTGTGTACTTAGGTGAACAATTCAGGCTATAGTTAATCGAGCGAAGCCAATGGAGGCAATTTATACCGCCATTGGGCTTCACTCAAGATAATAATAAGCGACCTCATCCAACAATAATAACGTAGGGATCAGCGGTAACATGAAAGCGTCACTCCAGCTCAAACTGGGTCAACAGTTAACCATGACGCCACAACTACAACAGGCTATACGTCTGTTGCAACTGTCGTCATTAGAACTGCAGCAAGAGATCCAGCAAGCATTAGATTCTAATCCCCTTCTCGAGCTGGAAGAGGATCAATTCGACGCCACTAAAACCCCTGTAAACCAAACGCTATCCGATACGGATTTCAGTGAATCTAGCACTCTGCCACCAGAAAAAGACAGCTCCACCATAGATACGGCAGAGTCGCTAACCAAAGAATCCATGCCCGATGAGCTCCCCATGGACACCACATGGGATGAAGTGTTTACCGCCTCCCCAAACTCAGGCCCCGGCGGCAGTCGTGAAGACGATATGCCCTTCCAAGGCGAGACCAGTGAAGGTTTGTACGAACACTTAGAATGGCAAAAAAACCTCACGCCGTTTTCTGAAACCGATTTAGCCATTGCCACCGCCATTATTGATGCCATCGACGATCAGGGCTATCTCACCCAAAGCACTGAAGAAATTCTCGAAGCCATGGGCAATCCTGAAGTTGAGCTTGACGAAGTCGAAGCCGTACTCAAGCGTATTCAGCATTTTGATCCCATAGGCGTTGCCGCCCGCGATTTAAGTGAATGCCTGCTGATCCAACTGTCGCATTTCGCCGCTGATACTCCCAACCTAGAAAACGCCCGTATGCTGATCAAAGATCATTTAGATCTGATCGCCGCCCGTGATTTTAGGTTATTGATGCGTAAGACTAAATTAAAAGAAGATGAATTAAGGGATGGTATAGCACTTATCCAAACCCTCAATCCTCGCCCAGGTTTGTTGATCACGCCCAATAATGACGAATACGTTATCCCAGATGTGTCTGTGTCGAAGAAAAATGGCCGCTGGGTCGTTGAGCTTAATCCTGACTGCATGCCAAAAATCAATGTAAATCAACATTATGCTTCTATGGCACGCAGTACCAAAAACCAAGCCGATAGCCAATTTATTCGCGGCCATCTGCAAGAGGCTAAATGGTTTATTAAGAGCTTAGAAAGCCGTAACGATACTTTGCTTAAAGTTGCTAATTGCATAGTGCAATATCAGCAAGGTTTCTTTGAGTACGGTGAAGAAGCCATGAAACCTATGGTGCTTAACGATATTGCCGAAGCGGTAGAAATGCATGAGTCCACCATCTCACGGGTCACAACTCAAAAATACATGCATACCCCTAAGGGACTTTTTGAACTAAAATACTTCTTCTCTAGCCACGTCGGTACTGACGATGGTGGTGAGTGCTCATCCACAGCAATCAGAGCCTTTATAAAGAAACTGGTGGCAGCGGAAAACCAGAAAAAACCATTAAGCGATAGTAAGATGGCACAACTTCTGGCAGAACAAGGGATCAACGTAGCCCGCAGAACCATTGCGAAGTACCGAGAGGCTATGCTTATTCCACCTTCTAATCAGCGTAAAAGTTTATAACCTACAGTGGATATCGGAGGACGTTTCTATGCAAATAAACCTAAGTGGACACCATGTCGAAATTACCGAATCGTTACGTGCATATGTAGAAGAAAAGTTTTCAAAACTTGAACGCCATTTCGAACAGATCAATAATGTGCACGTTGTGCTCAATGTTGAGAAAATGCAACAGATTGCCGAAGCGAGAATAAACCTCATAGGTGGTGAAGTTTTTGCTACTTCAGAGCATGCTGACATGTATGCCGCTATAGACGCCCTGATTGACAAGCTTGACCGTCAGGTTATTAAACACAAAGAGAAGTTAACAAAACACTAATAATGGAACTTTGTACCATACTGCGGCCGGAGTGCACTACCTGCGCCACTCCGGGCAGCAAGAAAAAGGTACTGGAACTCATCAGCGACTTAGTCGCTGCCCAGTACCCGACCCTCTCATCTCAAGAGATATTCGAAAGCCTAGTGGCGCGCGAAAAGATGGGGAGCACAGGTATAGGTAACGGCATCGCCATTCCACATGGTCGACTAGCCGATATAGATCAGCCCATTGCCATACTAATTAAGTGTGAAGAGCCGATAGCATTTGATGCTATCGATAAGCAACCTGTTGATATTTTATTTGCACTACTGGTGCCTGCAGACCAATGTCAGCAGCACTTAAGTACCTTGTCTTGCATGGCCGAAAAGCTGAGCGACAAGCAAATATTAAAGCAATTACGCAAGACGCATGATGAAACGGAACTCTATCAGGTAATCACTGGATGAAACTGGTCATAGTGTCGGGCCGCTCAGGCTCAGGCAAATCTGTCGCCCTTAGGGTACTCGAAGATCTCGGCTATTATTGTGTCGATAACCTTCCCTTGCCATTGATTGGCAGTTTGCTTGAGCAACTCAAGGGCAGTAACGATCTCGTCGCCATCAGTGTCGACGTGCGTAACATGCCTGAGCAGGATAAGGTCTTAGTAAAACAACTCGCTAGCCTACCTCCAGATACTGAGTTAACGAGCTTCTTCCTTAACTCCAGCGATAAAATTCTGCTCAAGCGTTACAGCGAAACCCGCCGTTTGCATCCTTTGTCGAAGAGCCGAGTCTCTTTGCAAGAAGCGATAAAGCTGGAGGGGAAACTGCTCGAGCCTATGTCAAAACTGGTCGATCACTACATAGATACGTCGAATTTGAATATCTATGATTTAAGCGACCAAGTCAGACAAATTCTCCTTGGTAGTGTCGATAAAGAACTCGTGATCAACTTCGAGTCCTTTGGCTTTAAGCACGGAATGCCCACCGAAGCCGACTTTATGTTCGATGTGCGCTTCCTGCCCAATCCCCACTGGGAGTTGGCGCTGCGGCCATTGACTGGCTTAGATGAACCCGTAGCTGAGTTCTTAAATCGTCAACCACTGGTTAATAAGTTCATCTGGCAAATCGAAAACTTACTGGAGACTTGGCTGCCGCACCTCGAGCGTAACAATCGCAGTTATTTAACTGTGGCCATTGGCTGCACAGGTGGACAGCACAGATCCGTTTACGTCGCAGAGCAATTGGCCAAACGCTTTAGTAACGGTAAACATAAAGTTTATGCCCGTCATCGAGAGCTCAATAATGCCAAAGCTTGAACGTCAGATAACCATCTGTAATAAGCTCGGTTTACATGCCCGTGCCGCCACTAAGTTGGTGGTACTGGCTTCCGAGTTTGATGCGACCATCACCTTAATCCAAGGCGATAAACAAGCATCGGCCGCCAGTGTGCTTGGCTTGCTGATGCTTGAAACTGGCATGGGTAAAACCATCAAGCTTATCGCCGAAGGCCCAGATGCAGAGCCGGCTCTCGATGCCATTTGTGCCTTAATCGACGCTAAGTTTGACGAAGCCTGTTAGTTTCACTTCACACTAAGCACTTCATCGTTAGTTT
The DNA here is from genome assembly GCF_015767295.1 of Shewanella sp. DW31. Lineage (NCBI taxonomy): Bacteria > Pseudomonadati > Pseudomonadota > Gammaproteobacteria > Alteromonadales > Shewanellaceae > Shewanella > Shewanella sp. DW31. The sequence goes on along the minus strand of NZ_JADWMP020000027.1, from coordinate 13,055 downwards.
CACTTCATGTCTAGTTTTAAAAACTTGCCATTCACACATGGCAAAACATTTGTCGCTCGACGATACAAGCCACAGGCGATTACACTAGCGGTCATTGCGCTGGCCTTAACCTTACCTTAGCCGTCTTAATCTATGTCATCGACTGACGCTTAGTCACCGCAAAATCCTAGCCCAACACTAAGATCTCAAACCAATTTGCCGCACAATGGAGGACAAATGCCCGTAGATAATGCAGAAAACGATCACACCGGACATAGTCTTGACCAGTTAAACCAAGCGCTTAGCAGCGGCATGTTCGTGCATGTGCGTAATATGCTGCAAAAAATGGCCGCCTCAGATATCGCGCTGATCTTAGAATCATCACCGCCAAGTGCCAGACAAGTATTGTGGCAGCTCATCGATCAGGAACAAATAGGCGACATACTCGATGAGTTGAGTGAAGAACTCAAAGACCCACTGATCCGCAGCATGAGCCCTGAGCGAGTCGCGAAAGCGACAGCAAGCATGGACACCGACGATCTCGCCTATATTCTGCGAAGTCTTCCCGACGCCGTTTACAAACAAGTGTTGCAGTCGATGACGGAGCAAAATCGCCTGAGGGTAGAACAAGCCCTATCTTATCCAGATGAGACCGCCGGCAGCTTGATGAATACAGATACAGTCACCTTAAGACCCGATGTGAATATCGATGTGGTGCTGCGCTATCTTCGGCAAAGGGGCAACCTACCCGACACCACAGATACCTTATATGTGGTCGACAAACAGGACAAAGTCCTTGGCGGTGTTAGGCTGGCAGATCTGCTGACTTGCGCGCCAAGCACCACAATTCGCAATATCATGGATCCCAATATTCAAAGTATTCCGGTGAGCATGTCCGACAGCGAAGTCGCGCAGAAATTCGAACGCAATGACTGGGTATCGGCACCTGTCGTCGACAGTGATGGTAAGCTACTCGGACGTATCACAATCGATGACGTAGTCGATGTTATCCGCGAAGATGCTGAACATTCCATGATGGGTATGGCGGGGATGGACGGAGATGAAGATACCTTTGGTCCTGTGCTAAAAAGTACCCTACGTCGCTCGCTCTGGCTTACTATAAACTTATTCGCCGCCCTGCTTGCCTCGTCGGTCAGCAATATGTTTGAAGGCACTATTGAGCAATTTGCCACTATCGCCATCTTGATGACAATTGTCCCTAGCATGGGCGGTGTTGCCGGTAATCAGACCTTAGCGCTCGTGATCCGCGGTATTGCTTTAGGCCATATCGGCCAAAGCAACGCTCGCTGGCTTATCGGTAAAGAGCTATCGATTGGTTTTCTCAATGGCTTGATGTGGTCGATTTTAGTCTTTGTCGCCGTGTGGCTATGGAAGGATGATATGGCACTGGCGGGATTAATTGGTAGCGCTATGCTGATCAATATGACAGTAGCTGGGCTTGCAGGTGCGAGTATTCCATTGATTTTAAAACGACTTAAAATCGATCCTGCCCTCGCTGGCGGTATGGTGCTCACCACAGTCACTGACGTGGTTGGCCTGTTCGCCTTCCTCGGGTTAGCGACGCTCTACCTGATGAACTAACGCTTTAACAGTTTGAGCTAATAACAAAAACGGCACCTCAAAGGTGCCGTTTTTTATCCCGCTGGAAAGCTAAAGAAGGCTATTTTGCCGGAGGTTGGAAACCATAACTGCTCAAAATCGCTTGGCCTTTGGTCGATAGAATAAACTCAGCTAACGGCTTAGCGACAGTATTAGCGCCTTGTAAAACCAATAAACCATAGTCGGCACCCACGGCGAGTTCCTGCGGTAAGTCGATGATTTGTAAACTCGGCACTTCTTTTTTAGCCAGCACAGCATTAGTGCAATAGGTTAAAAAGATATCCGCTTGCTTGTTTTCCATTACCCAGCCATAGGGGTTACGATCCTTAGGCGATTTAACGCTCTCAGGGCCGCCCGTCAGTTGTAATGCCTTGGTCTCTAACGCGGCTTTCGCATTAGGTTTTACCACTTCGGCCTTAGCAAAAACGGCCCAGGCATAATCACCCGCGGGGTCGGCTTTCGGGGTTGAGGTGCCGACTTTAACCTTAGGATCTAACAAGGTATCGAGTAAGGTCGCACTCGTCACCTGAACTGTGTCTTGAGCAACAGCGCAGAGTTGATTACGGGCAAACATTTGCACCGCTTCGCCCTGACCCGAATCCACTAATGCCTGTGGATGTTTCATATTCGCCGAGGCAAAGATATCGACTTTCTCGCCCTCTTGAATGCGCTTTAACAATAAACCTGAGGGCGCATATTGCGCTACAACACTTATTTGCGACTGTGCTTGATAAGCAGCAATAATATCACTCATCGCAGCCTTTAAACTGCCTGCGGCGCGCAGTTCTATCGGCGCGGCTCCTGTGGTCACTTCGGCTTTCATCGGCACTCCTTGTACAGCAGTCACCATGATGACAGGACTTAAACTCAAGGCTACTAACACATTTTTGCTTATCATAGTCATATTCTCCTTTAGGCACTAAAAGTCATTCTTGTGACTTATCCCCATACAGAACGTGAAATCGATAAAGGGATCAAGCTGAACTCATCCCAAGGTAATTAGCAGTGATATGTTTGTGGTGCAGGTCACTCAAGGTGCGCTTCATAAAGGACAAATTGTCTAATTGAAGCACGGCAAGCTAATCACTCAATTAGCCCACCACTGAAAACAAAAAAGTCGCCCCTGGCGACTTTTTCAGCGAGAACTTTGTGCTTAGACCAGACTATTTACCTGTTGGTATTAGTACGATCTCAACGCGGCGGTTTTGTGCTCGGCCATTTGCATTGGCATTTGATGCAATAGGACTCGCTTCACCCATACCTTTTGATTTTACACGGGCAGAGGCAACGCCTTTACTCATCAAGTAATTACCCACTTCGCTAGCACGGACCTGTGACAGACGTAAATTATAAGAGTCTGAACCACTGCTGTCGGTATAACCTAATACGTTAAGCTGCGTTTTGCTGTATTCCTTGGCCACAACCGCCACTGAATTCAGCACGCGTTTAGCACCGTCACTTAACTCGGTTTGATCTACGCCGAAGGTCACTTCATTAGGCATATTCAAAATGATGTTATCGCCGTTACGGGTCACACTCACGCCCGTTGAGGCTAATTGTTGGCGTAATTTGGTCTCTTGCACATCCATGTAATAACCAATACCACCACCGACTGCAGCGCCCGATGCAGCACCAATTAAGGCACCTTTACCGCGGTCGCTCTTGCTCGAAGATACCACCCCAATTGCGGCACCCGCGACGGCACCAATCAATGCGCCACTGGTAGCTTTAGCGGTTTGTTCTTCGTTTGAATAGGGATTGATTGTTGTACAACCCGATGCAACTAGCGCGGTCGTCAATACCACTATGGCTAACAGGGATGGTTTAGATTGCACTGCCTGAAAACACTTCATCATTTATAACCTCTTTATATGATTGATGACTGTGAATACCGCTCAAAAGGGCAAGAAATATCACGTCCATTAGGTAATACGAATGACCTAGGGATTGCCACAAAGCAGGCAGTATATAAGCAATTGCGCTGGAGACAATCCTTTATCCATCTTCAATTATGCTAATCCAGATTTTAGTCAGCAAAGATACAGATTTCGGGCTTCAATCATGGCTTGTACCGCCCAATTTCATATCAAGTCTATGGCACCGAAATAGTGCACCTTGCACCTTTATTGGCAGCACTAAAAAATAACGCCGTTTTAATCGAAGGCGCAATACAATGATTTAAAAGGTTAAAATGAAAATTAGAATATTGGCACGAATTTTACATACTACTAAGTGAGTAGACAGTCAGACGCGGTAAACATCGCCGAAAAACTAGAGTCGACTTCAACTGGATTAATCCAAATTAAATGGACCTATCGAGACAGAAAATGGGCTCGAGTATTTAGGGTCATAAAGGAGGAAGTATGAAAACGGTCATGAACTTTATCGCACTATGTCGCCACGAATGGATTTGTCTGCGCCATCTAGGTCTGAGCCAGTGGGATTTAGAACAGCGTCACTATCATCAATAAAAGGCAACGCAAACGGTCATATTTTGGTTAGAAGGCAGTAAAAGAGGGAACGCTCATGGGAATCGCAGAAAATAGTCTCAAGCTACATGTTATCACCGAGGTTAAAGTACAAGGTCGCTTACTGTCGGATGTTGCACGTCAATACGGTTTATCTGCCAAGGCAGTCTACCAATGGGTGCGAGAAAGCGATCTGCAACCCCAGCAAAGAGAATGCGCATTAATGAGTGAGATTGCCCAGCTACAGAAAAAAATTAAACAGCTCAATCAAGAGCTACGCACGATAGGTTAGCCTGTACAACAAGCTAAACGTGCCCGAATAGACAAGGCCGGACGAGATTGCATATCGCCCTGCTGATAACGCTAACGATGTAAAAGATGTGCTAACAACAATAATAACAGCGCCCTTTTTAGTCCGGCCTTGTCGTCCAAATTGATGAACCCAGCGAAGATTGGGAAATAGTATTAACAGCAACAAACGGATAGGGACAATGCAAAAGTTTCGGCAAGACTAGGGAGGGAGTTATCTCCCCCAAGATCAAATATGTGAATTGTGCTCCCCCAAGTCATGAACATATTTCTCTCTCTGGCCTTGTCATTTTATTCACAGGATCAATGATGATCCAGCACTGCAATGAGTGTAGTGCGCCAAGGAAGGCCGTGATTGGTATTACATAGATTGACTGAAGAGTGACCAAGGTTTCGGCAAGAATTGAGGGAGTTATCTTCCCCAAAGATTAAATATGTGAATTGTGCTCCCCCAAGTCATGAACATATTTCTCTCAACTCTTGTCCTTTTATCACACTGTTCGATGATTGCTAGCTTGTTTGTAGCAACAAGGATGGCCCCAGCTTCCATCGGGGATTAAGCCAAGGATTGGCTAACGCCAAAAATTAAATAACAATAATAAAATCAATAACAAAAATAATAATTTCACTTAATTTTTAGCATAAAAAAGACGCTACTTTGAGCGTCTTTTTTATGGGTGAAAAACAACGACTGACGATTAATAGTCTTCTTCGTTTGCCTCTTGGATCCGCTGCTTACGCTCTTGTGCCTCTTCAAAGGCTGCTTGGATTTCTTCCAAGACCGCACTAACATCGGCTTCAACCAGCACTTCGGTAAACTCACCCGTTAATGGCGTTTCAGGCTTCAATTCACCGGCTTCAAACAAGGCCCAAATTTCTTTGGCGTATTGTGTTTTTAGCAGCTCAGGAGCATACAAACCATAGTATTGAGTCATGTTATTCACATCACGCGCTAACATCCATTTAGCATGGTTATTCGCCGCGGCATCGACGGCCTGAGGTAAGTCGATAATCACTGGCCCTTCACTATCAACTAACACATTAAACTCAGACAAGTCACCGTGCACTAACCCCGCACAGAGCATACGTTTAACATAGGTCATCACCAACGCATGATCCTTCAAGGCTTTTTCTGCCGACATACTGACATCGTTTAATCTCGGCGCGACATTGCCCTCGGCATCCGTCACTAACTCCATCAGCAACACGCCATCAAAACAGCCGTAAGGTGTTGGCACCCGCACACCTGCATTCGCTAAACGGTAAAGTGCTTCAACTTCAGCATTTTGCCAAGCTTCTTCCTGCTGATCGCGGCCAAATTTAGACCCTTTTTCCATCGCGCGCGCACGACGACTGTTACGGACTTTTCGGCCTTCTTGATATAACACAGCTTGCTTAAAACTGCGCTTGTCCGCTTCTTTATAGACTTTGGCACAGCGGATATCATCACCACTGCGTACAACGTACACAGTCGCTTCTTTACCGCTCATTAACTGGCTAATGACCTCATCGACCAGTCCTTCATCAACCAGGGGTTGGATTCGTTTCGGAGTTTTCATAGCGCCCTTATACCTTACTTAGGCATGATATGGAATACTGCGGGCAAATCTTCATACAAAAGCGGTCTCCAGCGGAAGTTTGATGAATATAGTTTAGGATTATTAAACGAATTTTAAGTAAAAACTAATGCACTTGCGTGTTAAACACAATACCAGATTTACTCAGCGCGTTGGCAAAGAAAGAGACTGAAAATACCGCTTTAACTAAAAGAATATTCTTTTATGCTCACCCCAGTAAAACCAGACTCAAAACGACAAGCCATATTCCGCGCCGAATATGCCAATCCAAGCCAGTTGAAATAATACCCATAGCTAAATTGGTGCAGGAACATAACTCAAACAAACAAGGCAATCACACTGCCCACGGTCGCCGCCGCTTTCAATATTTGGCCTGCACTGTAATAAGTGTCGTTTGAACTCTTAACGTCATCTACATCATCCGCACTAGGCTCAGGTATTTTACTCCTTGCATTGCCATCAAAACTGACCTCAGCTTTGGGAGCCGCCAGCCCTAATGCACCATAGGTAAAGGATTTAAGTCCGCTTGGCTCGGCGGTATCAAGGGATTGATGAGCCGACTTAACTGCTGGTAATGAAGCTGAATACGCAGATGAAATAAGTGAAATCATAGCGAGCACCAAAGCAGACATTTAAAGTGTTAACCGCAAACTAACACAATATCAGCTGGTTATCATGCATTCATCCGCTAAACTGTGATGGATTTTGCCCAACAAAACGCATCTATTACAGTATAAATAGCGGTATATATAGCTAGATCTCCCCCATAAGAGCCTTTATCCTAAACACCACAACATATAGAGAACTTATCCATGCACTATCCCAGCATTTTCCTCGCACTTTCAGTCCTATCCCTGACTCAATGCAGCAGCTTATCTATTGAAGAATGCGCCAATAGTGATTGGTTTGCCCTTGGGCTTGCCGATGGCAACCGTGGAACAAGTTCTGGGCAATTAAATCAATATCAAAAAGATTGTCGTGAATTTAATCTCAGTGTCGATACCGCGCAGTGGAAACAAGGATACCAGCAAGGGTTAGCCAGTTACTGCGTGCCAGAAAATGGCTACCGCGTAGGCTTAGCGGGAGAAAGTTATTATGGGGTTTGCAGTAATAACCAGTTTGTTGAGCGCTATAACCAAGGCCATCAACAATACCTGACCAACAAACGTTTAACTGAGATTGCCGATCGCTTAAATACCATCGAGAGGGAAATAAGCAGTCTTGATGGCAAGATCAATAATCTCACCGACAAGGCTGACTTATTGAAACAGAAAAACAGCCTACTCAACGAAAAAAACCAACTGTTAGATGAAAGATCTCGCCTACGCAGACCTGATATGCGCTTCGAATTTAGATTTTAAGCCATAAAAAACACTGAACCCAATAAGGACTCAGGGCGTTAGCTTCGCAGCTCGTTATTTTTGCGGTATTCCACTACTTGTAACCTTGAACATTTGACCCAAAGCGACCAATTTAGACTTTCTAAACGCAGGCGAGCGCAGAAAAAACACATAGTAGAGTAGGCTAGCGGACGTCCATGCTATGGCTAAACTCCATAAATCATGACTCAAGAAGTGGGCGCCGCGTAACTCTTGGCCAATGCCAAATACTAGGCCTAAACTCAAACCAAAGATTAATCCAAACTTAGCTAAATGCGGGCGATACTCACGCAGCACGTAATACAAGGCAACCCAAGCAAATCCCCCACTGGCATGGCCACCAGGGAAACATTGACCAAACTCAGCACTTTTAGGTAAACGAGAAAACAAGGATGAATGTATCATCTGGCCGCCAAACTCAATCACATCCCACGGGCAGGTCATGTGAGTAACGCTCTTGCCGATTCGGACCAACAACACACTCGCCAATACGCTACTAAATAGGTAAATCAGGCCCTTGCGGTACGGTTTTACCCTGTCACTTCGAAAACTAAAGGCAATGCCGACTACGACACTCACCGCCAGCAAGATGACAAAGTTACGCCCAGTGACATGCAGTAAATCTTCGGTCAACCAATATCCTCTCAATGGCCAAGAGTCGATGCCCCCTTGCCAATGAAATAACAAAGTCGCGACTTTCATATCAGCGTGAGTCCATTCAAGCCCCACTATGATCACTGCAAACACTAAAAGCGGCGTAATTAAATGCCCCTTAGCAAAATCCATAAATGTCATCATAACTTTATCTTTCAGATAGTTACTCACTAATAAATCCAAAAATCAGAACATTTAGTGTTAGAGTACCGCTGAATTCTTACCTAACACTTAAGAGATCTAACAGCGCAGCATTTAAGATAGAACCGAGATTTTGCAGTAACTAAATTTACCGAAAAGACTCACATCATGAGTAAAAAGACTATAGTTTATGAATAGTATCGCGCCTCTAGGACTGAGCATTCATGCCATACAACCTCGCCATTAACCAGTCTCAAAAAGATCGTTTATTTGCCGACATTACGATCGACACAGACAAAATCGTTGTTCCCCAAGAAATGGTTGATAACTGGCAACAAACCTTAGATTTGCTCTCTGAATTAGTCGACACCCCCGCCGCTTTGATCATGCGTGTCCATCAAACCGATATTGAGGTCTTTACCTCGAGCCGCACCCAAGGTAATCCCTATAAAAAACATGATAAAGACAATTTAGGCCACGGGCTTTACTGCGAAACAGTGATCAAAGAAGGTAAGGAACTCCACATTCCTAACGCCCTAAAGGATAAAAACTGGGACAAAAATCCTGACATTAAACTCGGCATGATCGCATACTGTGGTTTACCTTTACGTTGGCCAGATAGCAGTGCCTTTGGCACTATCTGCATGCTCGATAGCCAAGAGCATAATTACCGCCAATCTTTTCGCAGCTTACTCGCTCGTTTTCAAAATGGTATCGAAGCTAACCTAGTCACCCTTTATCAACAGGCTAAGCTACAACTGCACAATCAGCAGCTAGAGCAAAAAGTACAACAGCGCACCCATGAACTCGCCGAACTTAGCGGCAAGCTCATTAAAGAAATCGAAAACCGCACCTCCACCGAAACCTCACTGGAATACCATAAAAGCTACGATCCGCTCACGGGATTACCCAATCGCATCAATTTGATTAATAGTCTGTCGATCATGCTCGAAGAAGTGAATCGCAAAGAAAAGATTTCAGTACTCTATCTTGGGCTGCGCAATTTCAAATCCATCAACGACAGTTATGGTTACCTGATTGGCGATAAAATTCTCACGATTCTCAGCCAACGTTTACAGCACTATACCGATGAAAATACCTTTATCGCCCGCATCGCCGGCGCCGAATTTGTGATTATTCAGGCCCACAAACCTTCGAATAACGAAACCAATAAACTCATCAATAAAGTGCTTAACTGCTGTAATACCCCCTTTGGTGTGGCTGATTTTGTTATCACGATGCCCTCGAGCATGGGTATAGCACAAGCACCTATGGATGGTATCGATGCCGCCATCCTGCTGCAAAAAGCCGGAGCGGCCATGACGATCAGCAAGGCTGATGGCTCAACTCACAGCTTCTTTAATCAAGATACACAAGCCGCTTTAAACCTACGCTATCAACTTGAATCCCACTTGGTCGATGCACTGAACAAGAACGAGTTAAGCCTGCATTACCAACCCTTTATTAACTTAAAGACGAAGCAAGTGATTGGTGCCGAAGCCCTACTGCGCTGGCATAATCCCATCCTTGGCAATGTCGCCCCAGACAGATTCATCGCCTTAGCTGAACGTAATGGGCAGATTATCGATATTGGCAATTTTGTATTGCATACCGCGCTGTCTCAGGCGGCAAAATGGTGTCGCGAGGTAGGCCAAGAGTTTAAAATCGCCATCAATATTTCCCCTTTGCAAATGCGCAATCCCCGCTTTAGCGAACACATAGCCGACTTACTCACCCTCTATCAATTGCCCCCCACCGCCTTAGAACTTGAAATTACCGAAGGCATGCTGATGCAGGATGAACACATTGCCCACAATGCCATCCAAAAACTACAAGAACTCGGTATCCGCATCTCCCTAGATGATTTTGGCACAGGCTACTCATCCTTAAGTTATCTACAAAAATACTCTTTCGACACCTTAAAAATCGATCGCTGCTTTATTAGTAAACTCGAAGAAAACGAACAAAATAGAGAGTTAACAAAGGCAATTATTGCCATTGGTAAGAAACTGGACTTGGAAGTGATCGCCGAAGGCGTAGAAACCCTAGAACAAGATGCCTTTATTCGTCACGAAGAATGCGACTTAGGCCAAGGCTATCTCTACGGTAAACCCATTACCGCAACACAGTTTGAGCAGGCATTTATCCATAAAAAAGAGCATTAAGTTCATCCTTAATGCTCTTTTTTATTTCGCGAATTAAAACCGACTGAATAATGCTACGTGAATAGTCATTCCACAGAATGTTATAACTCACATTTGTACAAAAGTGAGCTAGTTTTTTTACTCTAATTCGTGGAGTTCGGATTAAAATTTCTATGGGTTATCACCTTACAAACGCAAGCCAACTGTTTTACGTCCGTTTAAGCAACTTATTATGTTCTCTTGCTAACCACCACAAAAATAAGATTGCTTGTAATCCCGAAATACCTGCATAAAACAAAAACAATTCAATTTTCATAGAAGGTAGTGAAATCAGAATACCGAAAGCTAGAATCCCTAAAAAATAACACCATTTATTCTGATTAAAGAACTTTACTGCCACCCAATGCACAGGAAAGCCAATTAACATCCATCCAATAATTGAGAATATAAAATAGAACACTAAAACAAAACGTATTGATCCATAGAAGTATTTAAAATCCATTGTTATTAAGTCAGATTCATTACTCCAGTAAAACAGCATAATTGGAACAAAACATATTGCTATAGCAATAAACACGGCTCGTAAAAAGTGCTCCAAATTCACAACCTCTCCCTGAGAACATAACGCCGCAAGCGGCGAGCGTTAGCGAGTCCAGCACCGAAGGTGCGATGCTGACTTGCCTTGTTAACTTTTTGCATACTCTACAACTAAAGACAGCGGGAACAAAAAAATAGCTGCCAACAAGAAATAACAACAAAGATAAAACACTCCGTAATAAACTGAATTTGTTATCTTACAAGCTAACTCCAATCTACGGGTGCCTAGCAGAGACGGAAAATAACTAGAGAACAGATTAATCGCATCAGCATTCTCTTCAAATAGTTTCACTAAGAAAAGCCTTAGCGTTGTGATAGTCATTACCATCCCTGCAAGGACAAAGGTAAAAAATAATAACCACTCAGCCATTTCAAAAGCTGTAACACCAACGAATGCAGCAAGAACAAGTAACATAGTGCCGATAACCCACCAGCGATAATAGCTTGCCGCCTTTTTTGTAAGGGCCTGATAGCAAAATTTAAGCGGTGCTTGAGGGTGCATAGTTCTTCCATAAAGTTAACGCCCGCAGCACGCGCGGCTTTGTAGTGAAGGCGGAGCTGCAACGAAAAGGCCGTCGCTGTGCCTGCGATTGTTAGGCATTTCTACTTCCGGCCCCTCGAAATATAGTCGGCATATTCATCTTGAATCATAAACTCGTTCAATAACCTTTCAGATGATCCTGCGAATCGTTGCTCAATAAACTCTATCGCTTGGCCAAATGAAGTGAATGATTTGACCTCATTGGCATCCTCTAGCTCTAGGTCTAGATCTAGTGGACCAAACTCATAAATATTAAGGAATGATTCATCACCCAAATCAGCAGTTTCGTAAACTGAAACATCTATTTCGGATTTGGGACCTCGAACGCTTAGCCACTGAATACCAGCACGGCCATCCCGTTCACAGCCACCAAGAAAGCACTCAACTGCTTTCCCTCGCTTAAGCGCCGACTCGGCTTCTTGAAGATTAAGGTATCTACGGCTCATTGTGTATGCCTAACGCCGCGCTCTGCGGAGCGCAGCGGAAAATTTGTCTGACAGCAGCGCCTTGTTAACTGCAGAACTCAATTCTATAGCCTCTGGCTGTACTGTATTTTAAATCATTAAATGTGTCGCATATAACGGAACTATCAAAGAAACTAGATGCTTCATTTGTTTTCCCTTTAGTTCCGAGACCAAGTACAAGCCGCTGCAGCACTGGCAAACTATTATTTAGCTCAGAAAACAATACAGGATCTATCTTCGAATTAATTACAGCCAATTCGTTAATTGAGCTACCTTTAATACCTGACAAAGAGGAAAGTCCATTCATGGTATCCATGACCAAGCTCTTAAGGTGCGTTAGATTGGAAACATCTGGAATGGATGTAACTTGCTTTAGAGTACTTAAATGCAATATCTCAAGAGATGTCAGGTTTTCCAGGGCACTTAGGTCGTGTAATTTCTTTACCCAAAGTATTTCTAGGCTTGTTAACTTAGATAATCCTTTAATAGCATTTAGGTCTTCAAATGTGCCGAAACCCAAATATAAACTTTCTAAATTACTCAGACTGGCAACATGCTCTATTTGTTTTTCTTGATACCCTGAAAGGGTTAGGTCTCTAAGGCTAGTGAGCGTAGCTATAGAATCGATATCTTTCTTATTTTTGACCAAACTCAGAGAATTTAACTTATTCAGATCTGATAGAGGCCTTAAAGATACAGTTTTTTTATTAAGCTCTCCCAGACTCAAAAACTCTATATCGTTTACATGCTCAGCAATAGCATCAATACTTGTTAGCGCAGGAAGAAACATCTCTAAAGCTCTAATGCCCGAATAGTGTTTCAGGAAATCTAAACTGTAATCGTTACCCGCAGACCATGTAGGACCAAAAGCACCACCTAAGTATGATAGAGATATACCATCGATTTTTCCTTGGCGTATTTCATCCGCGATAGATGAATGTTCTTCATCGCTCAAATTGTCGGCTATCTTTTTTAGTTTTACGCGCATAATCTCAATTCTAGGTAGCAGTTAACGTCTTAGTATTTATGCGCTGCGCTGTTTGCAGGGCATAAATCGCTTGTTGACTAAATCTCAAATATGGCCATTGCCACATCCATGTAAATGGGTATAAATGATGCTATAGGAATTTGCTTTTTTGCGGTAGCGGTTTTTTATACAGTTTGATGGGTAATCACTTGATA